>JBBQIE010000489.1:0-2891 GCA_038324625.1 Anaerolineae bacterium
CAGGCGATGACGGCGGGTACACTGGCACAAGCCACAAGAGCGGCTTCCTCGTCCTATGCCGGCCAGGAGGTCCTGACCCTGCCTGGCTCCGCCGACCTCGAGCAGCTATTCGGCCTCTCCCGCCGCCAAGTGGAGATCGCCGCCCTCGAAGCCGGGATCGTCCCTCTCCGTTACCTCCGCAACGTGGGCACGCTAGGGTTGGAGGGGCAGCTGGCCCTCCTCAAGGCGACGGTAGCCGTGGTCGGGCTGGGAGGTCTGGGCGGCTACATTCTGGAGGGGCTGGCCCGGTCGGGGGTAGGACGGATCATCGCCGTGGACTTGGACCGCTTCGAGGAGCACAACCTGAATCGCCAGTTGCTCAGCTCCGAGGCCACGCTCGGCCGCCCCAAGGCAGCCGTCGCCGGAGAGAGGGTGGAGCAGGTCAACGGCGCCGTGGAAGTCACCGAGCACCAGGTCCGCCTGGACCGAGACAACGCCAGGGAGGTCCTCGCCGCCGCCGACGTGATCGTGGACGCCCTCGACAACCTCCCCGACCGGCTGGGGCTCCAGGAGGCGGCATCTGATCTGGGCAAGCCCCTGGTACACGGGGCCATCGCCGGCTGGGTGGGGCAGGTCATGACCATCATTCCCGGCGACCTCGGCCTAAAGGCCCTCTATCCCGACGCCGGCACCCCGGAGCGGGGCGTGGAGCAGGCCCTCGGCACCCCGGCGGCCACCCCCATGCTAGTGGCGGCCCTCCAGGTCCAAGAGACGGTGAAGCTGATCACCGGCGTGGGCCAGCCCCTGCGCGGTCGGCTGCTGCTGCTGGACTGCGAGAGCGGGGATTTGCAGTTCGTCACCTGCGACGCCGGCCTGGGTGCAGCCGGTTGATCGGGCCCGGGACTCCTCTTGACTCGGCTCTGGCTCAAGCCTGGGAGATGCGCCAAGCCCACTCGCCGGACGTCATCACCGCCTCCGTCCCGGTAGACACCTTGCCGGTGAGCGTGACCGGGCGGGAGTGCCGGCAGGGCTGCGCCCACTGTGGCGGCCACTACTTGGCCGGGATGCGCCCCCTGGCGGAGGCTCGCCCGGGCGACCGCCAGTCGGTCCTGATCTCGGGCGGGTGCGATGGCGCCGGTAGAGTGCCCGTGTCCCAGCACCTGGAGGCGCTTCAATCCCTCACCGCCAGCCGGCGGAGCAACTGGCACCTGGGGCTCATCGGCCCCGAAGAACTGGACCTGGTCCAGCCCCTCCTGGACGTGGTGTCCTTCGATTTCGTGGGAGACGACCGCACCCTGCGCGAGGTCTATGGCCTGGATGCCGGCGCCGACGAGGTGGAGCGCTCTTTCGCCGTCCTGTCGGCCCGGGCCCGGGTAGTGCCGCACATCACCATCGGCCTGCGGGGCGGGGCCATCGGCCACGAATGGGCCGCCCTGGAACGCCTAACCCGGCATCGCTTCGACACCCTGGTGCTCCTGGTGCTGATCCCCACCCCCGGCACCGCCTACGCTGAGGCGCAGCCGCCAACCCCGGAGGACGCGGCCCGGGTCATCGCCGCCGCCCGGGCGCGTTTCCCCGAGGTCTCTCTGCACCTGGGCTGTATGCGCCCTCGAGGTGACTACCGACCGATGCTGGACGACTTGGCGGTGCGCGCCGGGGTCAACCTGATCGTCAACCCGGCTCGATCGGCGGTGGCCCTGGCCGAGAGCCTGGGCCTGGCCTGGCAGCAGCAGCGGGAGTGCTGCGTCTTCGCCTCGGGGGCCTAGTCGGCGCCTTCAGGGAGCCCGAGCATGATGATGCCGTTCTCCACCTTCACCGGGTATACCGGGAGGTCATGCCGGCCCTTGACGGCGCCCAGGACCGCGCCCACCACCGGGGGCCAGGGAGTCCACTCTCGCACCTCTCCGGTGGCCAGATCGAAGCGACTACGATGCCGAGGGCAGATAATGGCCCCGTCGTCGGTGATCTCCCCGCGGTACAGGGGCGCCCCCATGTGCGGGCAATTGGCGGCGATGGCGTAGGTGGTGCCTTTGTGGTTAATCAGCACCACCGAGGACCCGTCCAGCTCCAGGCGGTGGCGCCCCCCGGCCGGCAGTTCACTAGCGGGAATAGTCTTGATCCACTTCATGCTCACCCCTCCCTAACCGCCCTCCATATTCGCGAAACCACCGCCGATGAATAGCTTCTTTCGCGTTTTCGCCTTTTTTCGCGTCCCTCGCGATCCAAACGCCCGTGTGATCCAAACAGCCCCGCCTAAGCGGCAGGATATCCCCCAGCCGACGCCCGCAGCCATATGCCCGGCAAGCGGCGCAGCTTGCCCCAACCGCTGACGTAAGCTCGGCGGCGGAAGACGTCGCCCTCGTGCCCCTCGATGTCGTCGAGAATGCCGCGATAGAGTTCGGCGGCGGCGGCGATGGCGAAGCGTCCGTCCCGATGCAGCATGGGTATTCCGGGTAGGGACTCACTGTACAGCCGTCGGTTGCGGGCGATCTGAAACTCGATGAAAGCTCGCCAGTCTCCATCCAGACGCCCCTGGGCCACGTCTTCCTCGGAGAGGCCGAACTGATGGAGCTCCTCGCCAGGCAGGTACAGCCGGCCGGCTCGCCAGTCCTCGCCCACGTCCCGCAGAATGTTGGTCAGCTGCAGGGCCACCCCCAGTTTGATGGCATAGGGCATGGCTGCCGGGGTATCGAAGCCCACGATGTGCATGGCCATCAAGCCCACGGTGGAGGCGGCCCCGTAGCAGTAGGCGGCCAGGCTCTCGAAGCTGTCGTAGCGGGTCACCGACAGATCGTGGGCCACCCCGTCAATCAGCTGCTCGGCATAGAGCTCAGGGATGCAGTAGCGAGCGCGGGTATCGCTCCAAGCCAGGATCACCGGGGCCCAGGGGCCATCCGCCACCCCGAGGGCTA
>JBBQIE010000490.1:0-2890 GCA_038324625.1 Anaerolineae bacterium
AGGGGCCCACTTACGGCCTCTACTCCTCCCCGGATTTGATCCACTGGCGCCAGGAGTCCCGCCTGGAGGTGGGCGACGGCACCGAATGCCCGGACCTGTTCCCCCTCCCCCTGGACGGCAACCCCGCCCGCGAGAAGTGGATTTTCTGGGCCGCCAACGGCGCCTACCGGGTGGGCGCCTTCGACGGCTCTCATTTCCGGCCCGAGGTCGAGGTGCGGCACTTCCACCATGGGAGCGACGCCTACGCCGCCCAGACCTGGAGCGACGTGCCGGAGGAGGATGGCCGCCGCCTGCAGATCGCCTGGCTGCGGGGGGACATCCCCGGCACCCCTTTCAATCAGATGATGACCTTCCCCATGGAGTTGAGCCTGCGAAGCACCGGCCAAGGCCCGGCCCTTTTCGCCCGCCCAGTGCGGGAGATCGCTCGCCTGCACCGCCAACACCACCAATGGGAGGACTTACCCCTGGCCGATCTGGAGTCGGCCGGCCACGATCTGAGCGGCGACGCCTACCACCTCCGGGCCCGCCTCCGTGGCTCCGGCTCCTGGCGATTGCTCCTACGAGGGGTGCCCCTGGAATACGACGCCGACCAGAAGGAAGTGACCTTGGGCCAGTGCCGGGCTTCTCTCCCCCTCGACGGCCCGGTGAGCCTGGAGGCCCTGGTGGATCGCACCTCCCTGGAGGTCTTCCTGGACGACGGGCGGCTCTACTTCCCCTTGAGCGTCATCCTGCCGGCTCCCGGGGAAGTGCCGGCCCTGGCGGGAGAGGGCGAGGCCCGCCTGGCGCCCCTGGAGATGTGGGAACTCTAGGCTCGCGGCCATCGTCACGGGGCCAACCTTCAGTTGTCATCGCGTGTCATCGCGGTGGTCCATCGCCGCCTCTCCGACGTACAATGGACCCGGATGGCCGAGGGCCGTCCAACGCGGGCAGACGGCGAGGAAGGAGCGATAGCCCATGACCGGCAGCGAGACCATGTCCCGACGGGAGCGACTGGAGGCGGCCTTCTCCGGCCGGGAGGTGGACCGCACCCCCATCTTGGGCGGGTGGATCGCCTGCCCGGAGCATATCTGGACAGTGGCCGGGGTGACTCGGGAGGAGTACTGGGCCGACCCGGAGGCGGTCTCCATCCGAGCCTACGACCTCCTGGGCATGGACGGCCTCATCAACGTCTTCCGGCCCAAGCACGAGGCCGACTTCCGCTGCGTGGACGCCGACACTTACCTTCACGCCCGGCCCGACCTCTCCCTGGAGGAGGCCCTCCAGCGGATCGAGGACATGCCCACCCCGGAGGCCATCGAGCGGGACTTCGACTTTGAGCTGGAGTACGACATCTTCCGCGAGGGGCTGATCGAGGGGCAGGCCAAGGCCGGGGACATGGTGTGGATGCCGGCCCAGTGGGGCGCCGGGGCTCGGGTCACTTGGTACGGGGAGTTCGGCTACGAGAACTTCTTCCTCATCGTGGGCGGCCACCCCGATCAGGCCCGCAAGCTCATGGAGGTGGGCGGGGCTCGCGGCCGTTGCCAATCCCGCCTCATCGCTCGGGCGGTGACCGAGGGCCACTACCCGGGCGCCGTCCTCCTGGGCGAGGACATCTGCACCCAGCGGGGGCCGATGGTCTCTCCCGCTTTCATGGAGCGCTTCTACGCTCCCCAACTGCGCTACGGTTTGGAGCCTCTGCTGGAGGCGGGTTGCAAGCCGGTGTGGCACTGCGACGGGGACGTGCGTCCCATGCTGGACATGCTCTTCGACTGCGGGGTCCAGGGCCTCCAGGGCTTCCAGCCGGAATGCGGCATGGTGATAGATTGGCTGGTGCAGAAGCGCACCCGTGATGGGGACCGGCTTCTAATCTTCGGCCCCCTGGCCGTCACCACCGAGCTGCCCTTCTGCACCCCGGATCAGATCCGGGCCAAGGTCCGCCACGCCATCCAGGTCTGCCGGGGTCAGGCGGACCTGGTGCTCTTCACCGGCAACACCATCAACCCCGACATTCCTCTGGAGAACATCCGCGCCATGTACGAGGAGGCCCAGAAGGGGGTCTGACCCCCGCGGCGGGGGCACGAGGGCGTTTGGATCGCGAACGACACGAAATCGGACGAAAACGCGAAAGGTTGGCGTCTCACGGGGGCCGGCACGGGGTTTGGGCCCCTACGCCAGGTCGCGGATGCCGGTAGGGGCGGACCACCGCGTCCGCCTTCCTGAGGCCTCGCCCAAATCCATAATCCTCACCGGAGGAACGCATGTACGTTACCCTGCTGTTCGACGTCGAAGACCTAACCGATCCCCGCGCCGACGATACCACCCTCGAGGTGGCCCGCATCTTCACCGAGGAGAGCGCTCCCAGCACCATGATGATCGTGGGGGAGAAGGCCCGCCTCTGGGAGAAGCGGGGCCGGCGGGACCTCATCGAGGCCATGGCCCCCCACGACGTGGCCCTGCACACCAACCGACACTCCATGCATCCCACCGTGGCCGAGTACCTGGAAGGCAAGGGCTGGGATGAGGGTATCGAGGAAGTGGTCCGCCAAGAGCGAAGCGGGGTCGAGGACATGGCCCGCATCCTCGGGCGCACGCCCTCTTGCTGGGGACGGGGAGGCTCCACCTGGGGCCCGCAAGTGGCTCCGGCCCTGGGCCGCCTGGGCGTCCCCGCCATGATCTACTCCTTCACCCATCTGGACGACCACCGGCACGATATTCATCGCTTCTGCGGTCGCCCCACCTACTACTGGTACTTCGGCGGCTACGATTCCGCCTTCTCCGACGACGATGCCTATGAACGCATCTGGCAGGAGGTGCTGGATCAGATCGCCCGGGACCAAGCGGAGAGGGTGCCCTGGCTGAGCCTGTTCGTCTGCCACCCGGCTACCGTGCGGGCCCTGAAGTTCTGGGACTT
>JBBQIE010000491.1:0-2889 GCA_038324625.1 Anaerolineae bacterium
TCAACTTAGGGGCCGGGTGCTGCTTCCTTCCCGTCACGCCCAGTTTCCCTGTCACCCCGAACAAAGTGAGGGGTCTTTGCCCCACGAAAAAGATGCCTCACTCCGCTGGAAAACGCTGCGTTCGGCATGACAGAGTGTGACCCGCCATAGGGGATGAGAATCGGCCCCCAGGTTGAGACACACCCGAGATCACCGACCGAAGGTCCTCATTCGTACTGGCGGGCCACGGAGACGTAGGCTTGCACGTTCTCCCGGGGGATGCGCCGGCACAGCTCGGTCATGATATGGCGAGCCCCGGCCTCCACGGCGGCGGAGTAGACGGCGCGAATGCTCTCCGGGGTGCCGTCGAGCATGTCCCGCACGGTGAAGAGGTTCCAGGAGAAGTCAATGCCCTTAGCGCCGGCGACCACGTCCTCCACGGTGAGGTACTGGTCGTTTCCGGGGTCGTAGGAGTCAAGGTGCAACCGGTGCAGGAATGGCAGATGGCCGGGGTGCAGCAGCTCGGTGTGTACGCTCCGCCGGCCCAGGCCCAGCTCCTCGTAGATGCGTTTCCAGTAGGGAACCACGAACTCGGGCCACATGGCCGGGGAGAGCATACCGGCCATGTCGTCGGCGATGCCGGTATCGCCCCTCTCGGGCTGGTGGTTGAGCCGGCGGGTGTAGGACACGAAGCGGAGGTAGGTCTCAGTGACCACATCCAAGAGATGGTGGGCCACCTCCGGGTGCTCGACCAGGTCGGTGAAGAACTGGTGCCCCCGGAGGAGAACCGCCGAGGTGATCGGTCCCTCCTGCCCGGCTCCCAGGTTGAGACGAGAGCCGAGTAGGTCCTGCATCGCTTCCCGCATATCCACGTAGCGGAGGAGCCAGGGGTCGGTGGCGGGATCGGCGGGCCGGAGGGCCATCACCGCGGCCACATCGGGCAGCACCCGGCCCTGGTTGGCGACCATGGGGGCATGGTCCTCGGGGAGGACCAGGTCGGCCCCCAGGGCGGCCACCCCGACGTAGGCGGGCACCGGCACCGAGGGGCCGCCGATGTCCACCCCGTAGAGGCTCAGGAACTTCTCTCGCGCCTGCTGCTGGGTCTGGAGGGCGACGTCGGCCCGGCTGTAGTAAGCTCCCAGTTTGGTGCCGACGTACTCGGTTTCCACCTCCGGCGGTAGGGCCAGGCGCCACTTCACTCCGTGTATTGCCGGCATCGGCTCGATCTCCTACGCAATGGTGTGGCCCACGGAACGATGGATGTCGTCCCATGAGGATTGGCTCTACGGTCCCCATACTCCAACCGTCACCCTGAGCGAAGCGAAGGGTCTTGCCTCACGAAGGAGAGATGCTTCACTCCGCTGAGGAGCGCTCCATTCAGCATGACGGCCGAGGGTAGGGCTCTAGTCGGCGAACTCGCGGGCCACGTCCACCAGGGCGATGAAGTTGCGGGCCGCCTTCTCGGTGAAGGTGCCGGAGGTGGTGCCGGCGAGCATGTAGCTCCAATTCCCGGCCTTCTTTAGGGTCTCGCGCGCCATGGCTACTACTTCCTCGGTGGGACGGGTCTCCAGAACCTCCATATCATCCAATCCGCCCACCAGGCAGACCTGGTCGCCGATGCGACGGATGGCGTCCCCCAGGTCCACGTTGCCGTAGGGCGGTACCTCCAGGGGGTCGAGAGAGTCAATGCCCAGAGCGGCCAGTCGCTCCAGGAAGAGGTGCAGGTCCCCGTGATTGTGGTAGTGGGAGATGGCTCCGGCCTCGTGAATCAGGTCCACTAGGGGCTTATCGAAGGGGGACACCAGGGCGTCGAAACCCCGAGGGCCCAGCATCTCGCTGGCGTACTCCCCGCCGATGATGCGGTAGCCGTCCACCCCGGCGGCATTGGTTCGGCGCACGTAGTCCTCGGTCCGGCGGGCTCCCTCGGCCACGAAGTCCCTCATGAAGTTGGGGGCCTCGGCCCAGAGGAGGCAGGCATCCTCCGGGGACATCAGGGCCATGGGAAGGCAGATGCCGTCGAGGATGCCGGTCAGCACCAGGCCGTCTTCCCCGATCTCGGCCTTGCGTTCGAGGAAGGGAGTGGCGTCCACTTTGGCGGGGCTCCAGGGCATGGCCAGGAAGGCCTCCACGTCGGCGGCGCTGCGGCAGGGGAACTGGGTAGTGTAGCCGGTGATGTCGGTGCGATGGAATACCTGTCGCAGGTCGCCCTTGGGGGTGTGATAGAGAGTGATGGTGTCCGGGCCCTCGGTGGTGACGGTGATGTCGGGATCGCTGCCCATCTGGGCGTTACCGCCGGCGGAGGCCATGATGAAGGGATCGGTCTTCTCGATCAGTTCCGCCGCCACGTCGCCGGCCGGGTCCAGCCGTCCCAGTCCGAAGGGCGCTACCGGCACCCGATCCACCTTCTCATGCCGGATGGCGGCCAGCATCCGTTGCCGCGAGGTCATGCTCTGGCTCAACTCGTCCTCCGAATCCGCTTGGATATCATGGGAAACGCGACCATGTTACAGCCGGCGGTCGCGAGCGGCAATGCGGTGGAAGAGCCGGCTCCGGGGGAGTCTCACGCAAAGACGTCAAGGCGCGAAGATAAGATGCTCTGTCGAGGGCGAGGGCTCGCTTCAGAATTGGGGCTGGCTCCCGTCTGAGCCTAGGGCTAAGATGCGCGAGGTAGCGGGCTATCAGCGGCGGGAGGTCCGGCAGGATGGGAACGATGGTGTGTGTGTCGGTGGCGGCGGAGGGAACCGGGGCCGCTCTGGAGGCGATGCGGGAGGCCGCTCGTCAAGGGGCGGACGTGGTGGAGTTGCGGCTGGACTTGATTCCCGGCTTCGATCTGGAAGCCCTGCTCGAAGGACGACCCCTTCCGGTGATTGTCACCTATCGGCCCCAGCGGCAGGGAGGGCAATACCGCGG
>JBBQIE010000492.1:0-2884 GCA_038324625.1 Anaerolineae bacterium
CATCGAGATCTTGAGGAGGTCGGTTCGGTGAATATCGTTCTGGTGATCGTGGACTCACTGCGTCGAGATCACATCGGGGCCAACGGTAACCCCTGGATCCGCACTCCCCACCTGGATGCCTTCACCCGGGAGGCGGTGAACTTCACTCGCGCCTATCCTGAGAGCCTGCCGACGCTGCCGGTGCGGCGGGCGCTCCACACCGCCACCCGCACCTTTCCTTTCCGCAGCCCTTCCCACTTCAAGGGGGACATCGGCTCCGGGGCCGGCTGGGGGCCGATGGAGGAGAGCAAGGACACCGTCTCCGAGATCCTGCATCAGCAGGGGTATCGTACTGCTTTCATCAGCGATACTTACCATCAATTCAAGCCCTCGAAGAACTTCCATCGCGGCTTCGATGAATGGCTCTGGATTCGGGGCCAGGAGACCGACTGCTTCAAGAGCGGGCCGCCCGTCTCCCGGGAGGTGATCGCCTCACACATGGCGGAGTCCCCTGAGGACGACCCCCGCTTGGCCGCCTTCCTCACCAAGTATCTGCGCAACAACTCCTATCGCCTCAACGAGGGCGACTACTACCCGGCGCGGCTCTTCACCGAGGCCTCTCGCTGGCTGTGGGACAACCACGACGCTGAGCAGTTCTTCCTGGTGGTGGATTCCTTCGACCCCCACGAGCCCTGGGACCCGCCCGTCTACTATCGGCGGATGTACGATCCCGACGACGACGTTCAGGACATCATTCAGACTCTCTACGCCCCCTGGCGTGGTCGGCTGACTCCTCGGCAGATGAAGCGGGTGCAGGCCAACTACGCCGGTGAGGTCACCATGGTGGACCGCTGGTTCGGGTTCTTCATGGAGACCCTGCGCAATAGCGGCCGCCTGGAGGACACGGTGGTGGCGGTGATCAGCGACCACGGTCACAGCCTGGGCCACGATCCCATTGACAAGGGTCTGCTGAGCAAGCAAGGCTACCCCATGACCCGGGCGGTGGCCGATCTGGTGATGATGATCCGTCACCCTCAAGGGGAGGCGGCGGGCCGGGAGTGCGACGCCCTGGCCTACAACCTGGACCTCACCACCACCTTGATGCGGATGGCCGGCGTGGAGCCGGCCGTGGAGATGGAGGGTCTCGACCTCTGGCCCCTGGTCAGGGAGGGCGGCCAAGGGCGCGATTACGTCAGCATCGGCTGGCTGGCTACGGTCAGCGTGATAGATCAGCGGTGGTGGTACAACGCCAGCGTCTGGGGTGACGAGCCGCTCCTATTCGACATAACTAAGGACCCGAACCTGCTCCACGACGTGGCCAAGCAGCACCCAGACATATGCCGGATGATGCACCAGCGAGTTCTGGCCGACGCCGGTGGGGAGATCCCGGCGGAGATGGAGGAGTACCGGGACAGGTTCCAGCATCAACTGAATTGCACACCCTACGTGAACGAGGTTCTGGCCGAGGTGGAGCGGTCTAGTCAGCCGGGGGAGTAAGCGCGTCCTAAGTACATGGCCGCGCTCGAACCGGCGAGATGCTGCCTGCTGGGAGGTGAAAGGGCGTTCTCGGTGTCGCCAACCGACGTGACCTAGTGGGAATTGACGCTCCAAGGGTCTGTAGGGAGGTTCAGATGTACGGTAATGAGATGACGCGTCGCGTGTTCCTGCGAACGGCCGCCTTCGCCACTACTGCTGCCGCTCTCGCCGCTTGCGGCGGGACCGCCGCTCCGGCAGCGCCGACCGCTACCGAAGCGCCGGCGGCGGAACCGACGGCCACGGCCGTCGCCGAGGCTACTGCCGCCCCTACGGCGGCCGCGGAGACTCCGGCTCCAACCGTGGCCGCGGAGACTCCTGCTGCTTCCGGAGCCAAGTACGGGGAATCGCCCATGCTGGCGGAGATGGTGCAGGCGGGCACCCTGCCCCCGGTGGAGGAGCGCCTGCCCAAGAACCCCATGGTCATCGAGCCCCTGGACTCCGTGGGCAGCCACGGGGGTACCTGGCAGATGGCCATGCCCAACGCCGGGCACATCGGTAGCTTTCACGGGGCCGAGCCCATCGTCACCTACGCTCGGGACTTCAGCATCGAGCCCAACTTGGCTTACAAGTGGGACATCAAGGACGAGGGCAAGGAGTACGTCTTCTATCTCCGCGAGGGGCTGCGCTGGTCCGATGGCGAGCCCTTCACCGCCGATGACATCATGTTCTGGTATGATGATGTCCTCCTGAACCAGGAACTGAGCCCCTCTTTCCCGCGGTGGCTCAGCCCCGGGGAGGTGCCGGTAGAGGTGAGCAAGCTGGACGACTACACCGTCAGCTTCAAGTTCGCCGTTCCCTATGGCATCTTCCTGGATCAGATGGCTTTCAACGGCCTGGCGGCGGTGAACTACCCCAAGCACTACCTGGAGCAGTTCCATGCCGCTTATGCCGATGCCGATGCGCTGGCGAAGCTGGTGAAGGACCGGGGCTTCGAACAGTGGTATCAGCTCTTCGGCGCCCAACTGGACTTCCAGCGCAATCCCGATCTCCCCACCGTCCATCCTTGGAAGATCACCAGCAAGGACTGGACCACCGTCGCCATCGCCGAGAGGAACCCCTACTACTTCAAGGTGGACACCGAGGGCAACCAGCTACCCTACATTGACAAGACCCTCTGGCACATCGTCGAGTCCGCCGAGCTGATCCCCATGCGGGTGGTCAGCGGTGAGGTGGACTGCCAGGTGTGGGGCACCGGCATCAACAACTACACCCTCTACATGGAGAACCGAGACAAGGGCAACTACGACGTCAGCCTCTGGGACTTTGGGCAGTCGGCCACGGCCATGCACGTCAACCAGACCAAGAAGGTGGGGGAGGGGGATGCCGACGCCGAGGAGGTGAAGTCCCTGCTCCGGGACCGAGACTTCCT
>JBBQIE010000493.1:0-2874 GCA_038324625.1 Anaerolineae bacterium
CCTGGCGCCCCTGCCCCCGGAGCCGATGGCCTAAGCGGGGTCTGGACTCAGTACACGACGAGGGCGAGCCATCCGGCTCGCTCTCCTTGTTCCCGGCTTGGCGCAGGATCGGAGGGTAGATGGCCCCGAGAGAGGAGAGTGGAGGGGACGGGGTGGACCGATTAGGTATTAGGCGGGCCTGGTCGTGGCCGGCAACCGACCCGGGTTGGCCGACCAAAGTGATCGTGGGCGGGTGCCTGGTCTTGCTGTGGCCGCTGGTGGTGCCGGCAGCGCTGGGGCTCGGTTACCTGACGGCGACGGCGCGAAGGGCCGGGGAGGGCTCGGCCGGCCTCCCTCGATGGCGGCCCATCGCCCCTCTTCTCCGGGACGGGTGGCGGCTGTTGGGGGGCCTCGGCCTCTACGGCTGGCCGGTGCTGCTGGCGCTGGGCACCTTCGTGGTTGGCCCCCTGGTGCTGAACGGCCCTCTGACCGGCACAGCGGTGGCCCAGCCGCTGGCCTGGCTGGCGGCCGGCCTGCAACCGGTGGGTCTCCTCTGGGCGGTGGTCGTCTTCCTGCTCTTCCCCCTGCTTCTGCGCCAGGCTACCCTGGCCGTGCCTTGGGTCCGGGCCTTCTCGCCGGCGTCGCTGTGGCGGTTGGGCCGCGCCGCCGGGATGGATCTGGCGTTCCTCTGGGGGCGACAGGCGATCCTGCTCCTGATGGCCGGGGCGGGCCTGCTTCTGGCCCTGGTGGGCTATGCCTTCACCCTGTTCTGGGCCCTGCTGGGGGTGGCGGTGCTGGTCGGCGGCACTCTGGACCTCTAGGGTCTGACGTTTCTGTGGCAACCCGCTTGATGGTGCGCCTGGCCGGCTGTAGGATAGTGGTGAAGGTTTGTTGATAGCGATAGAAAACTCGGAGGAGGATCATGGACTACGGCAAGTCGTTCACTTTTCTGTTTGACGATCGGGACTGGGGGGCGAAGCTGGTTATCGGCTCCGTCTTCCTCTTGATACCGGTGGTGGGATGGCTGTGGGTGATCGGCTATGGGCTGGACCTGATTCGGAACGTGGCCGAGGGACGGTCGAACCCGCTTCCGGCCTGGACCGGCCTGGGGGACAAGTTCGTACACGGCCTGATCGTGGGAGTGGTGTTCTTCGTCATCTTCATACCGTCGTGGTTCGTGACCTCCTGCATCGCCCCGGTGTTCAGCGGCATGGCGGGAGCCACCGGCACCGACTTCGGCATCTTCCTGATGACCATGATGGTGATAGGCTTGAACCTGCTCTCCGGCCTGTACAGCCTGTTGGTGCTCATCATCACCCCGGCCCTGCTGATTCGCTACGCCATCACTCGGGACTTCGGACGCATCTTCAGCCTCAGCGAGGGCTGGGACTTGATGAAAGCGAACGCCGGCAACTACATCCTGATCCTGGTCTTCGGGATCATCGTGCTGCCCATCCTGGCCTCGGTGGGGAGCATCGCCTGCTTCATCGGGGTGATCTTCACCAGCTTCTGGGCGGTGGCCATCTTCGCCCACCAGCTCGGGCAGTATTACCGCGAGTACGGCTCACCCTCCGCGGCGCTCACGGAGTACTCAGGCTAGAGGCATAGGTCCGGTGCCCGATCCCACGACCGTCATGCTGAATGGAGCGCTCCTCAGCAGAGTGAAGCATCTCGTCCACGCGAGGCGAGATGCTTCGCTGCACTCAACATGACGTGCCGACGACAACTCGTAGGGGCAGACCACTGCGTCTGCCCAGGCCACCAAGGGCGAATACAAGATTCGCCCCTACGGATTACCGTCATGGGCCACCCTGGGCCCGGTCCCACGGCGACGGTGACTGAAGGCCGGACTGCGGCTATCATGGGGCCCGGGCCCAGGGTGGCCCATGACTGCTTGCACCTACAGGAGATGACACATGCGCACCAACACCGCTAAGAGACGGATGCTCGAGGGCAAGGCGGCCCTGGGGGTCGTCGCTACCTCCGGGTCTCCCCTTGCCGCTCAGACCCTCTCCCTGGCCGGCTTCGACTTCGTCCTGGTGGACAACCAGCACGGGGCCTGGGAGCTGAACCCCACCATGGACGCCTTCCACCAGATCAGCCTGGGCCCAGCCACGCCCATGGCGCGTGTACACCGGAATGACTTCTACGACATCGGCCGGCTGCTGGACCGCGGGGCCCTGGGGATCATCGTGCCCATGGTCAACACCCGGGAGCAAGCGGAGGCCGCCGCCTTCGCCATGCACTACCCTCCCAAGGGCGGGCGCTCCGTGGGGGCTTTCGCCGTGGACTTCTATGGCGCTCCGGACTACAACGCCTGGATCGAGGAGGAGGGCTTCCTGGCGGTGCAGATCGAGACCGCCCAGGCCCTGGGGAATGTGGACGCTATCATGACGGTGGAGGGGGTGGACGGCTGTTGGATCGGTCCCAACGACCTGGCCGCCACCATGGGGCTGGACCTGAGCGGCGCCGCCGACCGGGAGAAGCACGAGGCGGCCATCATGCGGGTGCTGGAGGCCTGCCGCCAGGCGGGGAAGATCCCGGGCATCTTCGGGGGCGACGATCCCGGCTATTGGGTGGAGAAGGGATTCCTTTTCGTGACTACTACGACCGACCTGGTGATTCTCGGCCAGGCGGCTAAGGGCATCGTGGCCGAAGTCGCCGGGCGGGTCTGAGCGGTCGGGGGCAGGGTCTCAGGCAAGGGCGCGAAGGCACAGGGAAGGTGGGGAAGAGGAGCTGTCCGTGGCCGGGCGAATACAAGATTCGCCCCTACGATTCCCACCGGGTACGTCATGAGCAGCATCTCTTCCACACAGGAGAGGGAGATGAGACCGAGCGATATCACCGTCAAGGAGGCGGAACTGCACCTGGTGGAGATGCCGCCGGCGCGGGCGA
>JBBQIE010000494.1:0-2867 GCA_038324625.1 Anaerolineae bacterium
TGTCCTGGTTCGTGTGATGTCAGGCGACGGGAGGGCGGCGGTCTGAAGGCCGCCGCTGAAGGCCTTCGGCCAGGGTAGAGGCCACACGGTTTTCTTGGCCGAAGGCCCTCAGCGGGCGCCTTTAGTCGCCCGCCCTCTCCCACGTCGCCTGCCGGCACTCACCCCAGGGCCACCCCAACCCATTCTATCCTCACACGAACCAGGACAGAAAAGGGGGGAAAACGCGAAAGGTTGGCGTCTCGCGAGAGTTGGCTCTGTATTCGGGTGTCTCGTGAATCCCCCGCCGGGTGGCCCCACAATCGTCGTCCCGACCTCTCGCATTGGCACCATGAGAACCCCATGCCGTACGGCATGGGGTTCTCAGAGTGATAGGGGAGATGTCCGGATAGTGATGCAGCCCGCGAGCAACAAGGGACCCGGAGTCGGCCCAAGCCTTTCGCGTTTTCGCCCCTTTTCGCGTCCTTCGCGATCCAAACGCCTACCGCCACCGAGTCAGGATCGCCTCGCGATCGAAGATCCCCACCGCCGCTCGGAGCATGGCCCCATCCGCCAACAAGAGCACCAGGGCCCCTACCCCCAGCGTCAGATAGCTCAAGGTCAGGATCCCGGTCATCTGCCCCACGAACAACCCGATCACCGGGATGACCAACACCCCGATTCCCTGCTCCACCGCCCGCGGGTCGTTGAACCGGGAGGAGGCGATGATGGCCAGGAGCACCCCCAGTATGGCCACCAAGGGGGCGATCAGGAGCACCATCAGCACCCATACCGGGCTGAGCATACGCGAGAAGGCCACATCGCTGACGGCGAAGATCCGGGCCCCGGTGGCGAACATGGCGAAGGCGATCCAGGTCACGCTGATGGCGGGGATGACCGCCGCCAAGCACTTGCCCAACAGCAACTCCCCGGTGCCCACCGGGGTGGCCAGCAGCGGCTCCAGGCTGCGCTGGACCTTCTCCCCCACGATGCTGTAGGCAGCGATGCTCACCGGGATGATGAGCGGCATGAGGAGGAATAGGGTGAGGAAGTACTGAGCCAGGATCACCTGCCCCGCCTCCATCTCCGTCAGGCCAGCATAGTTGGGCTGCTGCAGGAAAGGCTGCATGTCCTGAAGGTCGGACGCCGGGAAGTGGCCGGTCCCATAGAGGACCCCGATGCTCAGCACCACCATCAAGGCCGGGGGCAGAGCCACCAGCATGACCACGATGCGGTTGCGGAAGACGTCCGACCATTCCTTGGTCATGATGGCCCAGATACGGTCTCTCATGGTTGGGCCTCCGCGATCAGGGCCAAGTAGGCATCCTCGAGGGAGTGCTCCACCGGTCGCAGATAGCGGATGCTTGCCCCCGCCCCCACCAAGGCATTGACCAGGACGGGGTTGTTCCGGGCGGGGTCGTTCAAACCGATGACCAGGGAGTCGTGGTTGGGTTCCACCGAGGTGACGAAAGGCAGGCCCCGCACCACCTCCGCCAGGCGTTCGTCCGGCGACGCCAACTCCAGGGTCACCTTCTGGCCATAGAGCGACGACCGGAGGCCGGCCGGGGTATCCTCCCGCAACAGCCTCTGCTTGATGATGCCGATGCGGTCGCAGAGGAGATCGGCCTCGAAGAGGTTGTGGGTGCAGAGGATGATGGTGCGCCCACTGGCCCGCAGCTCGCTCATGAACTCCCGCACGGTGCGGGCGGCCTCGGGATCCAGCCCGGAAGTGGGCTCATCCAGGAAGAGCACTTCCGGCTCGTGCAACATGGCCCGAGCCAGGGCCAGCTTCTGCTTCATCCCCTTGGAGAGGGTGGCGGCCGGGTCTCCACGCTTCTCCGTCAGCCCCAGGAGGCTCAGGTACTTGTCCACCTGGCGGTCCTCCATCTCCCGGGTGAGGGAATGCATCCGGGCGAAGAAGCGGAGGTTGCCCTCGACCGATATCCGGTCGTAGAGGCCGGGGGACTCCGTGAGGATGCCGATCTGCCGGCGAATGTGGCTGTCCTGCCCCTCCCCCACTTGGATGCCGGCCACCCGCGCCTCACCCTCGGTGATGCCGATCAGGGTAGCCAGCATACGCACGGTGGTGGTCTTACCGGCGCCGTTGGGCCCCAGGAAGCCGAACACTTCCCCCTTCCGCACCGACAGGTCAATGTGGTCCACGGCCGTGAAGCCACCGAAGCGCCGCGTTAGGCCCTGCGTCTCGATCATCCGCCCTACCTCAGTCCCGCTCAGAGAGGAAATGTTCGACCCACGGCCCCAGAAGCAGGTAGCGGAAGGGTTTACCCTGGAGGCTACGTACCGCCCCCCAAAGGCCGTACAGCCACAGCAGTCCCATGAAGGCGAATGGAATAACCATCGAGAGCAAGCCAGCCCAGAAGAACCAGGGCGGCTCGGGATAGGCATTGGGGGCGGCCATCAGCGGCACTAGGGAGGCGAAGTAGCCCACGCTCCAGCAGACCCAGCAGCCCACGGTCAGCAGCACTCCCAGCACCTGGAAAATCACCGCCTGAGCCGCCTGGAAGGCAGCATACTGGTTCTTTTCCCGGTTGAGGATCCAGATGGCCGCCGCGCCGATGGCCCCCACCCCGGTCGCCACCACCAGGCCGTGCGCCACCGCCGCCATGAGCTTCTCGTCTCGGCTACGAGAACCTGGGATCCCCGTTTGATCGGACATGTTTCCCTCCCCGCTTTACCCTATAGCCCACATTCGGGCAGTTCAGCCCTCCGCACCACTCCCGGACCAGCCTCGGAACTCCTCCTCCCAAGCCGGTCCGATCTCCTCCGGCCGGAAGCCCTTGGCTCCGGCCTCGGCGACCCATTCCGCCACCATCTCCCGGATAGCCCGGCTCCGAAGCTCGGGGTCGGTGTTCCTGGGGCCCACCACGTAG
>JBBQIE010000495.1:0-2858 GCA_038324625.1 Anaerolineae bacterium
GGGGAAGATCAGTAGGTAGCCCGATTCAGACATCCCGATCGCCAACCGGATGGTGAGCGCTGCCACCGTGATGGCCCCGACGAAACCCAGAGCCGCCAGGCGCGGATGCCTCGGCACCAGGAACCCCAGCCCCGCCAGGCCGAGAGCCAGAGCCACGCTGAGCAGGAGAACCGGCGTGTCCAGCACCTCGCGATTGGCTAGGACCCACCATACTCCCAGGACGGCCGCCCCGGTGACCAACAGCAGGCCCTGGAGGGTCGAGCGACGCGCCTCCTCCAGACTGGTGCCCACCGCCGACTCGGAAGTCACCGTCTGCCCTCTGGCACTCCTAGCCATTGCTTCTCCTCATGGGCCCTGCCTCCGCGGGATGATGTCACAAGCATGTCACCCCTACGACATCAGGGAATCCTCCAATCGCCCGCGAAAGCGGCCTCAAAGCACATTATAATCAAGTTGGCTTGTTCGCCCCGATATCGCTGTTGGTCGGGCCGATTCGCCCGGTCGCCGGTCTTCGCATCGGCCTCGGGATGGACCCCTATTCGTCGTATTCGGAGGCCCCGTGCCCATCGAAGTAGCCACTTACCTGGAGAGGCTGGAAGGGCTCGTTGACCCCAACCGGGCTCAGGCCAACGCCGCCTTGCAGGAACAGGCCTGGGCCTACGCGCCCGTCCCTCACATCCCCCGGGTCATCAACTTCCGGGACAAGGTGAGCAAGGAAAGGAAGGGCTATCCCGACTGGCCGATGTTCCCCTACGGCGAGGTGTTCGGCTCGCGAGAGCGTATGCTCCTCGACGAGCTGGAAGACACCTACGTCGGCGCTCTGGTGGAGGACGACAAGGTCTACACTATCCGGGCCAACTACGGGGTCGGCATTCTCCCCTCGGTTTTCGGGTGTCGGGTACATTCCGGCTCCGGGGAGGATCTACCCTGGGTGGAGCACATCGAGTCCCCTCAGGAGTTGCGTCGCATCGTCTCCTGCGGCCTTCCCGATCTCGGAACCGGTCTCCTCGCCCGGGCTTTGGAGACCAGCGCCTACTTCATGGAAGCCTTGGCCCCCTATCCCAACCTCAGCCGGGCGGTACACGTCTCCCAGGCCGACCTCCAAGGGCCCATGAACGTGGCCTCCGAGATCGTGGGCAGCGCCATCTACACCCTCATCTATGACGACCCGGTCTTCGTCCATGAGCTCCTGGACCTGGTCACCGAGGCTCTCATCGCCGCCACCGCCATGCAGAAGGAGCTTCTCGGAGAGGAGAGGGACAAGGCCTACCACTGGCACTTCCGCACCCTCGGCGGGGTGCGCATCTCTGAGGACTTCGCTCTGAGTATGTCGCCGCGACACTACGAGGAGTTCTCCGCCCCCTACAACGCGCGCGTGTACGCTGCCTTCGGAGGCGGTTACCTCCTCTACGCCGACGCCGGCCTGCCGGTGCTGAAGCCGGTGCTCAACACCCCCGGCATCACCGGGCTATACCGCTGGACCGAGCGGGCCGAGGAGTTCGAAGTCATTTGGCCGTTGGTGAGCCAGAGACGCATCTGCCTCATCTGGAACGGGCCGCTCCCCAACGGATGGCAGGACAAGGCCAGCACCGGGTTGATCCTAGAACAGGTGGTCTCCGATGCCTCGGTAGTGAACCCCAACGTTGGGTCCCAGTAGCGCTACTTCGAACACCCGCTTGGCCCATGACCTTAGAGAGGAGGTGTCACGGGTTCGATGGCGGAGAGTCCGGCTAGGCGTGAGCGGGCCGGAGGCGGCCCGGGTCAGCATTCAGGAGGAGGTTTGCGATGTCCGGCAGTAGACTGGTAAGCAGGCGTGGACTGATCAAGACGGCGGGTATCGGCGCCCTCTCCGGTACTCTGGCGGCGTGCGGCGCCGCCGCCACGCCCCAGGTGGTCGAGAAGGTAGTGACTCAGGTTGTGGAGAAGGAAGTCACCATTATCGTCGAGGGCACTCCCCAGATCGTGAAAGAGACGGTGGTGGTGGAGAAGGTCGTCGAGCCCACCGCGGCTCCGGCCCAGAAGGTGACGGTGCGCTTCAGCAGCGTCGGCTGGGGTGGCTGGCTCTCCGAGCCCTGGCAATCCATCGTGGACGACTTCAACGCCTCCCAGGACCTGGTCACCGTCCCCGAGTACGAGGATGTGGCCGAGGGCATGCAGAAAGTGATGGCGGCAGCCGCGGGTAACGTGGCCGCGGACGTGTACATGTTCGAGAACAAGTACATGTTCAGCTTCGCCGCCCTGGGATTCTTCCTCCCGCTGGACGAGTTCGTGGCCGCGTCGCCTTCGGTACAGGAAGACGCGTACTTCGCCAACGACTGGGCGGAGTGCTTCTTCCGCGGCAAGCAGTACCTGGTGCCCTTCGACAACTCCCCGGCCATGATCTGGTACAACCCGGAGCTGTTTGACGCCGCCGGCGTAGACTACCCGCCGTCCCAGTACGGCCAGTGGAAGTGGGAAGACTTCCTCACCACCGCCCAGGCCCTCACCTCGGGCGAAGGCGCGGAGAAGGTCTTTGGCTGGGTCGGAGAGCGGTTCCCCTATCTCCTGAACTGGATCTGGGGCAACGGCGGCTGGTTCCTCACCGAGGACAAGACCAAGTGCGTAGTGGACTCTCCCGAGAGCGTCGAGGCCCTCGAATGGGCCGCTGCCCTCATCACTGACCACGGGGTCCAGCCTCTTCCGGAGCAGATCCCCCAGGGCGGCACCAGCGGCATGTTCTATGCCAAGCGCGGCGCCATGGCCCAGAAGGGCACCTGGTGGGCCATTGACCTTAAGGCGCAGAAGGGACTCAAGTGGAATGTGGCCCCGATGCCCAAGGGTAAGGCCGGAACCTTCCTGCGCAACCCGTGCGATTCCTG
>JBBQIE010000496.1:0-2852 GCA_038324625.1 Anaerolineae bacterium
CCGCCGCTGAGGGCCTTCGGCCAAGGGGTTAGGGTCAAGTGGTGATATGGAGCAATGAGCCAGGACCGGTTCGCAGGCCGGCGCCATCTTGCATCGGCCGCGCGGCTTCCTTGGCCGAAGGCCATCAGCGGGCGCCTTTAGTCGCCCGCCTCTCCCGCGCGGTCTGCTGGTCGCTTGTCCCAGGGCCACCCCAACCCCATTCTGCCCTCACACGAACCAGGACATTTTCGTCCCTTTTTCGCGTCCTTCGTGATCCAAACACCCTCGCCTACCTAGGTGCATGGGGGCCGGCACGGGGGCACGGCTCCTACCGATACTCCCGCACCGCCTCGTACAAGGCCACCAGGTTCTCCACCGGGATCCCCGCCTGCACGTTGTGGATGGCGGCGAAGACGAACCCACCCCCGGGAGCGAACGTCTCCATCCGCTCCCGCACCTCCCGGCGGATCTCCTCCGGGGTGCCGAAGGGCAGGGTCCGCTGGGTGTCCACGCCCCCGCCCCAGAAGGTCAGGCGCTCCCCGAACTTCGCCTTCAGCTCTCGCGGGTCCATGTCCGCCGCCGAGCACTGAACCGGGTTGAGGATGTCGAACCCGGCCTCGATGAAGTCCGGCAGAAAGGCGCGCACCGATCCGCAGGAGTGGATGAAGGTCCTCCAGGTGGTGTTCTGGTGTACCCAGTCGTTCACCGCCCTGTGGAAGGGCATGAACAGCTCCCGGTAGGTCCGGGGGGAGAGGAAGGGTCCCTGTTGGGCCCCGAAGTCGGTGCCGGTCACCCGGACCGCAGTCAATCGCTCCCCCACCACGGCGTGGATGCGCTCCAGGTTGGCGATGCCGATCTCGCATTGGCGCTGGAACACCTCGTATATGTAATCCCGCCGAGCCACGGTGCTGACGTACCACTCCTCCACGTCCCGTATGCCCTTGGGGTCCCTCAGCCAAGGCGCCGGCACCAGGGCGATATCCCCGAACCCGGTCCCGCCGAAGTTGGCGATGGTGGCCCGGTCGGTGCCGTCGAAGACGCGCTCCGCCTCACGTCGCCAGTGCTCCAAATCGGCATCGGAGATGGGACCGAATTCCTCCAAGTTGTCCTTGGGGTCCAACCGATCCTCGTCAATAGTCTCCTGGCGGATAATGGAGTCGAAGTAGAACCCCTCGCGAGGCATGTGCCCGCTGGGACCGGCGGTCCGATCACCCTGGGGGTACTGGTAGATGCTGCCGTCCGGGTTGGGCTCGGTGTTGAAGTCCCCCGAGACCAGCACCGGGGTGCCGTCGAAGAGCCGCCATTCCTTCCAGTCGCGGTTGGGGAAGCCGAAGTACGTCCTCGGGGCCCACATCCCCACCACGTCCACCCCCAGCGCCTCCCGGAGATCAGGAGCCACCTCCCCCAGCATCAGGTAGGGCTCCACCACCTTCACCGGGGTGCCCGGTGGGTCGAGCCGAAGGGCCTGGCGCAGCCGATAGACGGAACTGACGTGCATGCCGGTGACGGTGCTGGACCCCAGGTCCATAGGTACCCGGTCAGGCTGCCTATGAGCCAGAGCCGCCTCTACTCTCTCCCGTGAAGTCATACCCGAACCCCCAAGACGAATGCTGCCGCCCTTCAAACCAGGTGGAACTCCGTCTGACGCCCATCCAGGAACAGGGGGCCGCGGCGGGTGAAGGCGGCGTCCTGTTCCAGCATGAAGGGCACCTCGCGGCCGCCCCACTCCGGCACCGGCAATGTCACGCTCAACTCCACGGTGTAGACGGTATCGTAGCGCATGACCACGTCACCGCGACCGGGGATGTCCCCCTGTTCCCAGGGCAACCCCATCAGGGGCCCGGGCTCGTGCAAGTAGTGGCCCAGAGAGTGGGAGTAGATCTTGGGCCGACTGAGCCCCGCCTCTCGGGCCCGGCTCAGGGCTCGGGCCAGGATCTGGTTGCCGCTCAGGCCCTCTTCCCAGGAGGCGGTGAAGATCTCCTGCAGCCGATTGGCCTGAGCCATCCCCGCCCGCATCCCCTCGGGAGCTTGAGTCTCCCCCGGTTCCAGCACGTAGGCCAATTCCTGGTGGTCGGTGAGCAGCCGCAGGTATTCCAGGCCCACGTCGCAGTGGAGCATATCCCCGGGGCGGATGGCTTGGTCCTCCACACCCCACCGCTCCTCCGACTCCGGGCCCCGGAAACGACGGAAATAGGGGGTGAAGGAGACCGGCAGTCCCAGGCCGCCGGTCCGCTCCCAGTAGTGCCAGCGCAGGTCCTCGCAGGTGGTGACGCCGGGGGTGATGGCCCGCCGGGAGAAGCACTCGGCGATGATGGCGTGGGCGATGGCACCGGCCTGAGAGTATAGATCCAGCTCCTCTTGGGTACGGGTCTCCAGCCAGCGGATGCAGGCCGGCTCCGCCGATACCACTCGGGAGAACAGATCGTCCCCCAGGACTGCCGCCAGCCTCTCCTTCAAGCCGGCACTCAGCCCATCGGCGGCCCAGATCACCTCCGACTGGTGTACCCCGATCCGGCGGGGATCACGTTCCTCCACCAGCCGCCGTAGGACGGCCCACTGGTCCTCCCCGGAGGCCCGGCTCCAGGCAGGGGTCATGAGCCCCTGCATATTGGCCATGGACAGGCTGAGGCGCTCGATCCCCTCTTCACCTCGGTCGTGAAACAGGAGCATATGCAGAATGGCGGTAGAGGCCTCATAGGGGATCATGGTGCGGAACACCGGGTCCAGGTTGTCCTCCCGGCAGAGGATCAGCCACAGGTCCAGCCCCGCCTCCCGCATGGCCATGGGGAGGACGGTGTCGAGGCGCCGCCGCAAGACCCCATTGATCACCGAGGCCCTCTCCCGCCGGCTCAACACCGCCGGACCATCGAACC
>JBBQIE010000497.1:0-2847 GCA_038324625.1 Anaerolineae bacterium
GAGGGCCCAGGCTTTGGCGTGGAGGAAGAGGTCCAAGGGAGACTGCCAGTTGTAGGTCAGTCTGACGTCGGGATGCGAGATGGCATTGGCGAAGATGTAGGCGTCGCCCCAGCGGAGATGCCGCAGCCGCGCCCACCAGAACACCGGCAGCCACAGGGCCGCCGCCAGTATGTGCAAACCGCGTGGAGGCAGCAGCCCCCCCGCGACGCGAGCGACCCGCCTCGCGAACCGAGCCAAAGCGTCGGCCACTCGGGGCCACAATGGGAGGGCAGCGCTCGCTGCCAAGGCCCACCTGGCCGTCGAGGGCAGAAAGGGAAATCCGCCCACGCCCCATAAGCTCTCGATGGGGACCCGGGCAGACCACAGGTGGAGGACTATGATGAGAGTGGCGCAGAGCCGGATGTAGCCATACATCGCCCCCGGCCTACGACGGCCCAGGCGCCGTCATTCCGCCATCCGCTCCAGCAGAGCCGTGAGCAAGTCCGCTGCCTTCGTCAGGTCATCCAGCCGAATGTACTCATCCTTGGCATGGGGGTTGGCCATGCCCACGCTCATGTTGGCGCACACCAGCCCGGCGGCGTTGAAGACGTTGGCGTCGCTCCCCCCGCCCCCAGTCACGGTCACGGGGTCGAGACCGAGGCCGCGGGCCACCTCGAAGAACGACGCCACCAGGGGATGATCGTCGGCCAGAGCGAATGAACTATAGGATCGCTCCAGCTCCACCTCGGCCCGGCCTCCGGCCTCGGCAGCCGCCACCTCCAAGGCCCCTTTCATGGCGTCCACCTGGGCCTGCAGCTTCTCCTCGGAGTGGCTCCGGGCTTCCCCCCGAAGCTCCACCAGGTCGGGGACGATGTTGGTGGCGTTTCCACCTGAGATCACGCCAATATTCGCGGTGGTCTCGGCATCTATACGTCCCAGCTTCATCCGAGTGATGGCCTGGGCGGCGAGGACGATGGCGTTGATCCCCTCCTCGGGAGCGGCACCGGCGTGAGTCGCCTTGCCGTGCATCCGGGCCCGCAGCTTGTACTGAGACGGCGCCCCAGTCACGAGGGTGCCGATGGCGCCGCCAGAGTCGAACACCAACCCTCGTCGGGCCCGGAGGCCGGCCAAGTCCAGGCTCTTGGCCCCGAGGAGGCCGCCCTCCTCATGTACGGTGAAGACCACGTCCAAAGGCGGGGTGCGCCGGGTCCGGCTCAGAGCCTCCAGCACCACGGCGATGCCGGCCTTGTCGTCGGCCCCGAGAATGGTGCTGCCGTCACTTCGCAGGCAGCCGTCGCTCTCCACCACGGTGAGGCCGGCGGTAGACTCGACGGTGTCCATGTGAGCACAGAGCAGGAGCGGCTCCCCGCTGCCATCCACGTGGGCGACGAGGTTGCCCGCCTGGTCCGTATGCGCCTCCAGGCCCCGGTCGGCAAGCTCGCCCACGAGATGGGCAGCCATAGCCGACTCCTCGCCGGAAGGGCTGTCAATCTGGAGCAGGGCCCGGAAAGTGTTCACCACTCGACCGTCGTCAACCATGCGCCGCCTCGATGCCGTCGTAGTCGCTCACCTTGCACTACCGTATTCACGAATGGGGCAACACTCGTAGGGGCGAATCTTGTGTTCGCCCTCTCCCTTGGCCCAGAGACCTCACCCCCGGCCCCTGCGCCAGGCGCTCCGCTTACCTGGCTATTCCCCGACGCGGAGAGGGGAGTCCCAGCTCCCCCTTCCTTCGCAGGGAAGGGGGCGGGGGGGTTAGGTCGGCCCCGTCCCCCGTAGCTCACCTAGTCCAAAAAGATACGCCCCAGCTCATCGAAGGCCCGCCGGGCCTTGCGCAACCGCCAACCCACGATCAGAGTCGCCAGACCGGCGAGCACCAGGTATACCGCTACCAAGACGGACAGGAGTTCAGGGAAGACCAGGATCAGCAGGCCCACCAAGATCAGAGCCGCTCCCTGGGCCAGATACAGCCGCGAGGCATCCCGAAGGTCACGCGATAGCCGGACCACCGGGTTCTTTTCGGGGTCAGAGGCCACTCGATCCCTCCACTTGCCGCCCATGAGCGCTCATGGGCGCTCCAGTAGGGCTTGGGCAGCGGCGATTTGCTCCCGGACCGATGACTGGCCGGTCCCTCCGGAGACCGAACGCGCGTCCACCGACCGCTCCCAGGAGAAGACCGCTCGGACATCCTCACCGAAAAGCGGCGACAATTCCGACCATTGCGCCGGCGTCAGGGCTCCAAGAGCCAGGCGCTCCCTCTCCGCCAGGCTGACGGCCCGGCCCACCACTTCGTGCGCCTGGCGGAAGGGCAACTCCTTCCGCACCAGGTAGTCCGCCAGGTCGGTGGCCAGCATGGCGTCGTCGAGCGCTCCCCGCATTCGCTCCTCGTTGACGGTGAGAGTCGCCAGCACCCCGGCAGCGACAGGCAGAGCTAACGACAGGGTGTCGAGGGCATCGAACAGGGGCTCTTTGTCCTCTTGCAGGTCCTTGTTGTAGGTGGAGGGGAGCCCCTTCAACACCACCAGAATGGCGGTGAGATCGCCGATCACCCGCCCGGCCTTGCCCCGGATCAGCTCTAGGGAATCGGGGTTGCGCTTCTGAGGCATCAGGCTGGAGCCGGTGGAGTAGGCATCCGCCACCCGCACGAAGCCGAACTCGGCCGAGGACCACATCACCAAGTCCTCGCCCAATTGGCTGAGATGCACCGCCAGCAGGCCGGCCCAGGCCAGGGCCTCCACCACGAAGTCCCGATCGCGCACGGCATCCATGCTGTTCTCGGACACCCGAGCGAAGCCTAGATCGGCCGCCAGAGTGTCCCGGTCCAGCGGCAGCGGCGTCCCGGCCAGCGCACCGCTGCCCAAGGGCAGC
>JBBQIE010000498.1:0-2846 GCA_038324625.1 Anaerolineae bacterium
GAGTTCAAGGACAAGTGGCGGGTGGCCCAAGAGAGCAACCGCGCCGGGGTGCGCGGCGGGGCCGAGGAGGCCCTGCGCGGCGCCGACGTCTGCATCGGCTTCTCCCGCCCGGGGCCGGGGGTCATCAAGCCGGAATGGGTCCGGCAGATGGCCGCCGACGCTATCGTCTTCCCCTGCGCCAACCCGGTCCCCGAGATCTGGCCCTGGGAGGCCAAAGAGGCGGGGGCCCGCGTGGTCGGCACCGGCCGGTCCGACTTCGCCAACCAGCTCAACAACTCCCTGTGCTTCCCCGCCCTCTTCCGCGGCGCCCTGGACGTCCGGGCTCGCACCATCACTGACGGCATGTGTCTGGCCGCCGCCAATGCCATCGCCGACTTTGCCGCCAATCAGGGTCTGTCCGACGAACGGATCGTGCCCCTGATGACCGAGCGGGAGGTCTTCCTCCACGAGGCCGTGGCCGTGGGTATGAAGGCTCAAGAAGAGGGCGTCGCCCGCCTCACCGTCTCTCGGGACGATCTGTGGGCCTCCGCCGAGAAGGCTATCGGCGAGGCTCAGCGGATGACCCAGGTACTCATGGAGACCGGCCTGATCCCTCCGGCACCGGAGGACTGAGGCCCGATTTGCCTCGATAGACCGCGAACGGGCAAGGAGGACCCACCTCCCTGCCCGTTCCCTTTGTTGGCTCCGCCCACCCATAGTATGATCGTCTCACCGGGGTCGCCCCCGGAAGGGGCTATTGGCGAGCGAAGGCCGGGCACCGTGTACGGTCTATTGGAGGCGCGGGTCTTGGGTCAAGCACCAGGCAACGGAGAGACCCTCTCCCCCCATCGCCTCTCTCAGCGCCCCCCGGAAGGGTATCGAGCCTTCGATCTGATCATGGCCCTGTTCGTGGCCGTGTTGCTCATCAGCAACGTGGCCTCCAGCAAGATACTCGACCTCGGGCCTTTCACCTTCGACGGTGGGACCTTGCTCTTTCCCATCAGCTACATCTTCGGCGACGTGCTCACCGAGGTCTACGGTTACGGCCGCTCCCGGCGGGTCATATGGGCCGGGTTCTTCGCCGCCCTCTTGATGGCGGGCACCCTGGCCGTCGTCGGATGGCTCCCGGCCGCCGCTGGGTGGGAGGGGCAGGCGGCCTACGCCGCCATCCTGGGGCAGACCCCCCGCATCGTGCTCGGCTCCGTGGTGGCCTATTTCGCCGGTGAGTTCGCCAATTCCTACACCCTGGCCCGCATGAAGCTGCTCACCGGTGGCCGCTTCCTCTGGATGCGGACTATAGGCTCGACCCTAGTCGGGGAGGGGGTGGACACCGTCCTTTTCGTGCTCATTGCCTTCGCCGGGGTGCTCCCGCCTGCCCTCCTGGTGACCATCGTGATCAGCAACTACCTGTTCAAGTGCGGCTTTGAGGCCCTGGCCACCCCCATTACTTACCAAGTGGTCAACCACCTGAAACGACTGGAGCGACAGGACTACTTCGACTGGAACACCGACTTCAATCCCTTTAGCCTGAGAGGAAACTGAGTGAGCTTTGATCCCGAGACCGAACCACGGGACTCCACCCCGGAGACCGACTACGATGATTCCTGGCCGGAAGGCCACCGCTCCGGATACGTGGCCGTGGTGGGCGCCCCCAACGTGGGCAAGTCCACCCTGCTGAACGCCGTCCTGGGGCAGAAGCTGGCCATCATCTCCCCCAAGCCCCAGACCACCCGCCACCGGATGCTGGGCATCCTCACTCGGCCCGAGGCCCAGATCATGTTCCTGGATACGCCCGGCCTCCATCACCCCCGCACTCGCTTCGGCGAGTATATGGTGGGCGCGGCCAAGACCGCCCTGGAGGACGCCGATCTGGTCCTCTGGGTGGTGGATCCCACTCACGACCCAAACGCCGGTGATGCCTCGGTGGCCGAGGCCCTCGCCGAGGTCCCGGAGACCCCGGTGGCCCTGGTGGTCAACAAAGTTGACCTGATTCGAGGGGAAGCCCTCTACGAGCGCACCGATCGCTATGCCGCCCTGGGCCCGACGGTGGCCACCCGCTTCGCCATCTCCGCCCTCACCGGCGAGGGGCTGACTGAACTCATGGAGTGGCTGGTACAGTCGCTGCCCGAGGGTCCCCGCTACTACCCCAAGGACCAGGTCACCGACCGAGAGGAGCGCTTCCTGGCCGCCGAGCTCATCCGCGAGCAGGCCCTGCGCGCCCTCCGCCAGGAGGTGCCCCACGCCGTCGCCGTGGCCGTGGAGGAGTTCGTCGAGCGCCCGAACGGCAACGTCTACATCGCCGCCACCATCTACATCGAGCGTGAATCGCAGAAGGCCATCGTCATCGGCGCCGGGGGCAAGACCCTGAAAAAGATCAGCACCGAGGCCCGGCAGGAGATCGAGCGCCTGGTGGGTGCCTCCGTCTACTTGGAGCTCTGGGTCAAGGTGAAACCCGATTGGCGGCGAAGCGATTCCCAACTGCGCGACCTGGGGTTCCGCACCCCACCCCGGGGCTGATCGCGGTCGCCGGCCTATCGTCGAACTCCACCCATCACGGAGGTACACATGCTCGTCGGTGACCGAATGACCAGGGAGGTCCAGACTCTCACCAGCGACGCCACCGTGGCCGAGGGCCTGCAGCTCATGAGCGACCGGGGGTTCCACCGCCTGCCGGTGGTAGATGCGGAGGGTGAGTTGGTCGGCATCGTCTCCGGCATGGACCTGCGCATCGCCGAGGCGGCCGGCCGGCTGGCCGATCCTCTCAGCGCCGTCATGACCCGCCGAGTGATCACCATAGGTGAATACTCCCCCCTGGAGGAAGCGGCCGCCATCATGCGCGAGAGGGCCATCGGTGGCCTGCCGGTGGT
>JBBQIE010000499.1:0-2846 GCA_038324625.1 Anaerolineae bacterium
TGTCATTGGACAAGACCATGTCCACGCTGACGTCCGCGAACTCCCCCGCCTCCACTACCTCACGACCGCAGTGCGCGGCCAGAATCTTCTCCGATATGGTCATGCCCATGTCTTCACCGCGCTCCCTGTCGGTTGTGCTTCATGTCCAGCGGAAGAGGGCCTGCGTCCGCCCTCTCCCATTACCGCCGACGCTGTCCCTACCCTTGGCTGGAGGCCGCGCTTGGCTGGGCGGCCTCGGCCGATTGCCGCCGAGCCCCTAGCAGCTTGTTGAGTGCGCTTATGTAAGCTTTGGCGCTGGCCACCAGGATGTCGGTATCTGCCCCGCGGCCACTGTAGATCCGCTGCCGCCGCTCTCCGTTGGTCCCAGGCGTCTCCGCCTGTATACGGATGGTCACCCGCCCCACGGCGTCTATGCCCTCGGTGACCGATTGCACCGTGAACTCGACCAGCTCGTTTTCCTCACGCACGATCCGGTTGATGGCTCGGTAGACGGCGTCCACCGGACCGGTTCCGAGGTCGGCATCCTGGAGCACGCCATCGGGCCCGCGCAGCCGCACCGTGGCCGTGGCAATGGCCTGGTCACCGCAGGTCACCTGCACCTGCTCCAGGCGATAGATCTCCTCCGGCTGGTAGAGCTCATCCTCGATCAGGGCCTCGATGTCAGCATCGCTGACTACCTTCTTCTTGTCGGAGAGCTCCTTGAACCGGCCGAAAACCTGATCCACCTGGGAGTCACCCAGAGCGTAGCCCAGTTGGCTCAGATGAGCCCGGAAGGCATTCCGGCCCGAGTGCTTCCCCAGGACCAAGCTGCTCTGGGTCAGCCCCACCGACTCCGGGGTCATGATCTCGTAGGTCATGGGGTTGCGCAGCACTCCGGCCTGATGGATACCCGACTCGTGGGCGAAGGCGTTCGCCCCCACGATGGCCTTGTTGGGCTGGACCCTCACCCCGGTGTACTGCGACACCATCTGGCTGGTGATGTGGATCTGCTCCGTCACCACGTCCGTGTGGCAGTTGAACTCGCTGGGGCGGGTGCGCAGGGCCATCACCACTTCTTCCATGGCGGCGTTGCCCGCCCTCTCCCCGATGCCGTTGACGGTACACTCCACCTGGCGCGCTCCCGCCTTCACCGCCGTCAAGGAGTTGGCGGTGGCCATCCCCAGGTCGTTGTGGCAGTGTACGGAGACCACGCACTTCTCTATCCCCCGGACGTTCTCCCGTATCCCGGCGATCAGGCGGCCGAACTCGTCCGGCAGACAGTATCCGGTGGTGTCCGGGATGTTCAGGGTAGTGGCCCCCTCGGCGATGACCGCCTCCAGGACTTGGTACAGGTACTCGGGGTCCGCCCTCCCGGCATCCTCGGGGGAGAACTCCACATCCTCACACAGCGATCGGGCGTGAGCCACCATCGTCCGAGCGGTATCCAGAGCCTGCTCCCGGGTCATGCGGAGCTTGTGCTCCAGATGAATGTCGGAGGTGCCGATGAAGGTGTGGATGCGCGGCCGGGTCGCGTGCCGGACCGCCTCCCAGGCCTTGTCAATGTCCCCCGCCACCGTTCGGGCCAGCCCGCAGATCACCGGGCCCTCCACCTCGACGGCTATCCGGCGTACCGAGGCCAGGTCGCCCGGCGATGCCGCCGGGAAGCCGGCCTCGATCACGTCTACTCCCAGCCGAGCCAGTTGCTTGGCTACGTACAGCTTCTCTTCCACCGTCATGGTAGCGCCGGGCGATTGCTCACCATCCCTGAGGGTGGTGTCGAAGATGACGATCTTCTCGCTCTTGGTACTCACGATTGCCTCCGCGTGTCTCTCTTCCACTGATTCCCCGTGGTGCTCCGATCGTACCCTTCCCAAGACCAGCAAGGCCGTCGTCCAGCGACATCACCCCCTTTCTTGCCTTTGAGCGGCGAAAGCGTATGCCTACTTGCGCTTCTTCAACCAGGGCATCATGCCCCGCAGTTCCTCACCTACCACCTCGATGGGATGCTCGCGCTCGGACCGGCGCATGGCGTTGAACCCCGGGCGGCCGGCCATGTTCTCCAGGATCCAGTCGCGGGCGAAGGTCCCGTCCTGAATTTCGATGAGCATCTGCCGCATCTCGTCCTTGGTGTCCTCAGTCACGACACGGGGGCCGCAGGTATAGTCGCCGTACTCGGCCGTGTCGCTGACCGAATAGCGCATGTAGCCCATACCGCCCTGGTACATCAAGTCCACGATCAGCTTGAGTTCGTGCAAGCACTCGAAATAGGCGATCTCCGGCTGGTAACCGGCCTCGACCAGAGTCTCGAACCCGGCCTTGACCAGGGCCGTGACCCCGCCGCAGAGCACTGCCTGCTCCCCGAAGAGGTCCGTCTCCGTCTCCTCGGCGAAGGTGGTCTCGATCACCCCGGCGCGGGTGGAACCCAGGCCCTTAGCGTAGGCTAGAGCCATGTCCTTGGCCTTTCCACTGAAGTCCTGGTAGACGGCCACCAGGGCCGGCACGCCCCCACCCTCAGTGTAGACTTGGCGCATCATGTGGCCGGGGCTCTTGGGAGCCACCATGCTCACGTCCACGTTCTCCGGGGGAGTGATCTGACTGAAGTGAATGTTGAAGCCGTGGGCGAACATCAGGGTCTTCCCCTCGGTGAGGTGGGGGGCGATGTCGCTCTCGTAGACGGCTCGCTGCACCTGGTCCGGGACCAGGATCATGATCACGTCCGCTTCCGCCGCCGCCTTCCCGGTATCCATGACCTTGAGGCCGGCTTCCTCCGCCAGCGCCCGCGAGCGGCTGCTCGGGTAGAGGCCCACCCGCACATCCAGGCCGCTATCCTGGAGGTTCAAAGCATGGGCATGCCCCTGGCTGCCGTA
>JBBQIE010000500.1:0-2844 GCA_038324625.1 Anaerolineae bacterium
CGCGCCGCCCTGATCGGCCCCAACGGCTCCGGCAAGACCACCTTTCTCCGCACCGTGCTGGGGGAGATGCCGGCCCTGTCCGGGAGCCTGATGCTGGGCAAGAGCGTCCTCATCGGCTACCTCTCTCAGGCCCAGCAGGACCTCCATCCCGGTCGCACCCTAATGGAGGAGATCCAGTCGGTGCGGGAAATGACCCCGGCCGAGACCCGAAAACACCTGGCTCTCTTCCTGTTCACCGGAGAGGAGCCCTTCAAGCGGGTGGGCGACCTCAGCGGGGGCGAGCGCAGCCGGGTGGCCCTTGCCAAACTCACCCTCCTGGGGGCCAACCTCCTGGTGCTGGACGAGCCCACCAACCAACTGGACATGCTCGCCCGTGATGCCCTGGAGGCGGTGCTGGCCGACTACGACGGCACCATTCTCTTCGTCTCCCACGATCGCTACTTCATTGACTCCCTGGCCACCGAAGTCTGGGCCATCGAGGACGGTCACCTGCGCACCTACCCCGGCAACTACTCCGACTACGTCGCCGCCCGAGCGGACGCGGAGGCGGAGCCCGACCCAGTCGGGGCCAAGGCGACCGAGCCCGAGCCGCGGGGCCAGCGCGGCTCTCGCTCCAGCCCGGAGGCCCGGGCCGCCCAGCGCGAGGAGCGCCGGCGCCGGGAACGGCAGCAAGAGATGGAAGAGCGGATCGCCGCGCTGGAGGCGCGCCTAGCCGAGGTGGAGTCGTCCCTGGCCGAGGCCGCCCGCGGAGAGGACGTGGAAGCCCTGCGCGATCTGGGTCGAGAACACCAAGAGCTGGCCGCCTCCCTGGAGGCCGCCTATAGCTCCTGGGCGGAAACGGCTTGACCTATCTCATCGGCCTCACCGGCAACATCGCCACCGGCAAGTCCCTCGTCCTCCGGCACCTGGGCGCCCTCGGGGCCCAGACGGTGGATGCCGACGCCCTGGCCCATGAGGCCATGCAGCCGGGAACCCCCGCCTGGGCCGAGATCAGGGAGCACTTCGGCGAGCCGGTGCTGGACCCGGGGGGTGAGATTGACCGCCGGGCCCTGGGAGCCATCGTCTTCTCCGACCCTCACGCCCTCGCCGCCCTGGAAAGCATCGTCCATCCTCGGGTGGCAGCGCGGGTGCGGCAGATGGCCGCCGGGTGCTGCACCCGTGCCTTGGTGGTAGAGGCCATCAAGCTCCTCGAGGCCGGCCTGGGCGCCGATTGCGACGCCATCTGGGTGACCACCAGTGCCGAGGAGACCCAGTTGCGCCGCCTCATCGCCGACCGCGGGCTGTCAGAGTCCGAGGCCCGAGTGCGGATCGAGGCCCAGCCGCCCTCCGCCCTGAAGGTGGTCCGGGCCGACGTGCTCTTGGAGAACGACCGCTCGCGGGAGGCTCTGCTGGACCAAGTGGACCAGGAATGGGCGGAGGTGGTGGCCGGCACCGCCCCAGGGATGGTCCCGGAGCCGGGGCCACCCCGGAAGTCCGGCAGGGCCTGGCACCTAAGCGACGGCCGCCACGAAGGGGCCGCCGTCCCCGTCGCCGACGGCACCTGGCGATTGGCCGCCTCCAGCGAGACCCGTATGCCCCGGCTCTTCCGGCCTCTTCTGGGGGCGGTGGAATCCGAGACCCGGGCCGAGGGTCGAGGTCGGCTCAGTTTGCTCTTGCCCGACCGCACCGGTTATCGTCAGTTCGCGTCCGGTATGGGCTACCTGGAGAGCCAAGATCATGGAAGAGAGTCAGGAGAGATTCTCCTCAGCCGAGAACTCGGAGGCTGAGGCCCCCGCGGCCACCGGGATCCGCGGGTTCGCCCAACGTCACCCGCAACTGGCCGCCTGGGCGGTGTTGGCCTTGGTGATGGTGGTGATGGTCCTTTGGTCGGCCAAGGACGTGGAGTTACTCCTCCACCAGCGCTTGGCCATCGTCCTCTCCACCATCGGCCTGGCCGGCCTCTGCGTCTGGATCATCGGCTGGGACTGAGGGACACAGCCCCGGCGGCGGAGCGCCACCGGATAGCACCACCTCCCCCAGGGGCGTCAGGGCGAACTCCCCATCGGCCCCGCGCCGGAGTTGCACCCGCAAGAAGTCCTGCACCGTCTCCGTCCCCGCCCTTCGCTCCTCGGAGATAGGAGGGCCGAAGACATCGGTGCCGCCGTTGGCGCTGACGAACTCCAGAAAGCCACCGCCCAGGCTATGACCGGTCTCCGGATAATAGCGACGGTGCCGGTCCAGCCGCGAGGGCACGTCCGAGTAGTGCAAGGGCGGCTGCCGCCCGCAGGCCTCCTCACCCAGATAGGCCAACCCCACTTCCCACCCCGGTGGGTTCTCCGGCACCAGCTCCAGCCGGCCCGCCCGGAAGTACTGCACCAGCCGCCCTCGAAGCTCCAACGGGCCACTGATCGGCTCCCCCGTCACTCGCCAGTGTCCGAGGTAGAAGGGGACGAAAGCCTCTTCCACCCGATACTCGGTCTCGTAACCGGGTGGTGGCGGTTCGGGTGTAGGCAACGCTGTCGCCGAGGCCGGACGGCAGCCGGCGAGGAATAGCCCCAGGAGCAAGAGGCCAAGAGTCAGGGCTCGCTCCGGGATCATGAACGTCGTCGAAATAACTGGGGCCTTGTCTCAGGGACGCCCGCCCCGCCGTAATGAAGGTTGTCGAAATCGGCCGGACAACGTGCGCGTGTGGCCCCCTCGACCGAGGTCGGGGCTGATGGGCCTGCGGCCGGGGGGGGGGGGGGGGGGGGGCCGGGGGGGGGGGGGGGAGTGGGGGGGGGGGGGGGCCCAGACCGGCCCGGGGGGCGCCGCCCCCCCCCCCGGCGCCCCCCCCCCCCCCGCGACAACCACGGGGCCCGGGGCGGG
>JBBQIE010000501.1:0-2836 GCA_038324625.1 Anaerolineae bacterium
GCTCCGGCTCGTTCAGGTCCACTTGGCAGGTCGGTCCTTGCCACTCCCGACCCACGGCATCGTAGAGCTTGACGTCAATCTTAGGGGCGTAGAAAACCCCGCCCCCCTCGTCCACCTCGTAGTCCAGACCGCGCTCCTCCAGCACCCGCCGCAGGGTCTCAGTGGCGAACTCCCATTGCTCATCGCTGCCGATGGACTTCTCCGGGCGGGTGGAGAGATAGGCCTTGTAGGTGTACCCAAAGGTATCCATCATGAAGAAGGTCAGGTCCAGAACCCGATGGACCTCCGCCTCCAGCTGGTCCGGACGACAGAAGATGTGGGAGTCGTCCTGGGTGAAACCTCGGACCCGCAGCATCCCATGGAGGGTGCCGCTGCGCTCGAAGCGGTAGACGGTGCCCAGCTCTGCCAGGCGGATGGGCAGGTCCCGGTAGGAGCGGGTGTGGGACTGGAAGATGCGCACGTGCGCCGGGCAGTTCATGGGCTTCACCCGATAGGGCTGGCCCTCGATGTCCATGGCTGCGTACATGCCATCGGCATAGGTCTCCAGGTGGCCGCTGATCTCGTAGATGCGCTCGCTGGCGATATGGGGGGTGTACACCAATTGGTAGCCCCGCTTGAGGTGTTCCTCGGTCCAGAACTCCTCGATCTCATGGCGAATGATGGCTCCCTTGGGATGCCAGAGGACCAGGCCGGCGCCGATGTCGGGATCAATGGAGAACAGGTCCAGCTCCCGGCCCAGCCGCCGATGGTCGCGCCGCTCGATCTCCTCCAGCCGCTTCAGATGCGCGTCCAGGTCCGCCTTCGATTCCCAGGCGGTGCCGTAGATGCGTTGGAGCATGGGCCGGTGCTCGTCCCCCCGCCAGTAGGCCCCGGCGATGGAGAGCAGCCTGAAGGCATTGGGCCGGATCTCCCGGGTAGAGCCGACGTGGGGCCCCCGGCAAAGGTCGGTGAAGCTCCCCTGGGTGTAGGTGCAGATGACCTCGTCCTCGGGCAACTCCTCGATCAGCTCCTCCTTATAGGGCTGATCGCTGAACATCGCCTCCGCCTCCTCGCGGGAGACCTCTCGACGCTCGAACTCCTGACGGGAGCGGATGATCTCCCGCATCCGTTCCTCGATTGTCCCCAGGTCTTCTGGGGTCAGAGGGCGGGGCAGATCGAAGTCGTAGTAGAAGCCGGTGTCAATCGCCGGGCCGATGCCGAACTTAGCGCCAGGGAACTCCTCCTGAACCGCCTCCGCCATGATGTGCGCCAGCGAATGGCGCAGCTTCTCCAGGTTACCTTCCGTCACTTTTCTCCTCCCAGACACAAAAACTCCCGCCCACTTGGGACGGGAGTCAAGACTCGCGCGGTTCCACCCAGCTTCCGGCTGACCGGCACTCTGGCTCCGATAACGGGGAGACCGTGGCCCTCTACCGGGCGGACATCCGCCTTTGGAGAGCCCACTCGCGGGTGGTATTCCCCGGGGCCACTCGGGAGAGGCTCTCAGCCGCCGACCTCCCCTCGCTGTAGAGCGCCTGTCGGGTACTCGCCCCGCTCATCGCTTTCGCTATGGTAGTAAGTTCGTGGTGGGCGGTATAGGACTCGAACCTACGACCTCCACGATGTCAACGTGGCGCTCTAGCCAACTGAGCTAACCGCCCACTTCCCCACCATTATACGTACCCTCGGGGCGAGCGGTCAAATGGCCTTCGCACCCGAAAACAGGCATCGAAAACGTTTGACACCCCCGGCCTTCGGTGCTACACTTGGCACTCGATGATCGAGAGTGCTAATCGTTTGCCAAGGCACATCGGGCTACCCGAGCTCACCCCCAGGCAGAGGCAGGTTCTGAGCCTGGTGGTGAGGGAATATACCCAAACCGCCTCCCCCGTCAGCTCCCGAACCCTGGCCGAGCAGCACGGGCTGGAGGTCAGTTCGGCGACCATCCGAAACGAGCTGGCCCGGCTCGAGGAATTGGGGCTCCTTACCCACCCCCATACCTCCGCCGGCCGAACCCCCACCGAGATCGGGTACCGCTTCTTCGTCGAGAACCTGATGCCGGAGCGGGAGCTGCCCCTGGCAGAGCGGCGGCAGATCCGCCACCAGTTCCACCAGTTGGGGCTGGAGCTCCAGCAGTGGCTGCAACTGTCCGCTTCCGTGTTGGCGGAGACGGTCCGCAACGCCACTTTGGTGACGGCGCCTCGGTCGCCGCACGTGCGTTTCAAGCACCTGGAGTTGATCTCCACCTATGGCAACGCTATTCTCTTGGTGTTAGTGCTTCAGGACGGCACCGTGCGCCAGCAGGCGCTGCTGGCCAACGAGCCCCTGACTCAAGAAGTGCTTAGCAGCATGTCCGACCGTTTGTCGGCCCTCTGCACCGGCATGGAAGCCGAGGACCTGAAGACTCTGCCCCGAGACCTCCCCGGATTCGAGTTGGAGGTGATTGGCTTGGTGGCCTCCTCCATGCAGGAGATCGAACGGGCCGGCAGCCCCAAGGCTTACCATGAGGGGCTCAAGCACTTGGTGGCTCAGCCCGAGTTCCACGACGCCGCCAGCATCGGCCAGGCCATGCGCCTCCTGGATAGCGATTGGCTGTCCGACCAGGTTTTGCCGGAGGTGTTGACCGCCGGCGGGGTGACGGTCATGATCGGGCGCGGCACCGAGGGCGTAAACCTGGGCGATTTCAGCCTGGTGCTCTCCCAGTACGGGGTCGAGCGCCATCTGATCGGGGCTCTGGGAGTTCTGGGACCGGTCCGTATGCAATACGAACGAGTGATCCCGGCCGTGCGTTACATGGCCGGGCTCCTGAGCAGCCTCGTCTGGGGTCTCTTCGGGCCGGGCGGGTCCCAGTTTCCCG
>JBBQIE010000502.1:0-2832 GCA_038324625.1 Anaerolineae bacterium
ACCCGCAGCGCGCCTGGCCGATTACCCTCACACCCTGTCGGGCGGCCAGCGCCAGCGTGCCATGATCGCCATGGCGCTGGCCTGCAACCCCAGTCTGGTGATCGCCGACGAGCCCACCACGGCCCTGGATGTGACCATCCAGGCCCAGATAGTGGACCTGGTCCGGCGGCTGCGCCGGGAGACGGGCACGGCGGTGATGTGGATCACCCACGACCTGGGCATCGTGGCCGGGTTCTGCGATCGAGTACACGTGATGTATGCCGGTCGGATCGTGGAATCCGCCGGGGTGCGGGACATCTACTATCGCCCGGCGCATGGTTACACCGTGGGACTACTGCGGTCCGTCCCTCGTCTGGACCAGGATCGGAAGGCCAGGCTGCTTCCCATCCAGGGGGCTCCCCCGGACCTGATTGATCTGCCCTCGCTGTGCCCCTTCTTGCCCCGCTGTCGCTTCTCGGTGGAGGAATGCCGGGTGGAGCCTCCGCCGCTTAGGTCGGTAGGGCCCGGACACTTCACGGCCTGCTGGGCGGACTTCTCCTCGATGACCGAACCCACCGCCGTGTCGGAGTAGGCTATGGCCGCCATGCCCAAGGACGACGACATCCTCTTGAGGGTCAACAACCTGGTGATGCACTTCCCCCTGACCAAGGGAATCGTCTTTCAGCGCCAGTACGGGGCGGTCAAGGCGGTGGACGGCCTGAGCTTCTTCATCCGCCGGGGGGAGACCCTGGGCCTGGTGGGGGAGTCCGGCTGCGGCAAGTCCACCACCGGCAGGGCCATCTTGCAGCTCTATCGCCCCACGGCAGGCGAGGTGGTGTTCGATGGCATCAGCCTGACGGAGTTGGACGGAGCGGAGATGCGCCGCATGAGGCGGCGGCTCCAGGTGATCTTCCAGGATCCCTACGCCTCTCTCAACCCCAGGATGACGGTGGGCAGCATCATCGGCGAGCCCATCGAGGTCCACGGCCTGGCGCACGGCGAAGCCGCTAAGAAACGGACCCGCGAGCTGCTGGAGATGGTGGGTCTGGTGCCTTCCTGCGCCAACCGCTACCCGCACGAGTTCAGCGGCGGCCAGCGCCAGCGCATCGGCATTGCCCGGGCCTTGGCGGTGGAGCCGGACTTCATCGTCTGTGACGAGCCGGTCTCGGCCTTGGACGTCTCCATCCAGGCCCAGATCATCAATCTCCTGGAGGACCTGCAGAAGCAGTTGGGCCTGACCTACCTATTCATCGCCCACGACCTGTCGGTGGTGCGCCACATCAGCGACCGGGTGGCGGTGATGTACCTGGGCAAGATCGTCGAGTTGGCGGACCGGATAGACCTCTATCACCGCCCTCTGCACCCGTATACGAAGGCCATCCTCTCCGCCGTGCCCATACCGGACCCGGACCTAGAGGAACAGCGGGAGCGCATCATCCTCCACGGGGATGTGCCCTCCCCGGTGAACCCACCCAGCGGCTGCCACTTCCGGACCCGCTGCCCGGATGCCTCCGAGCGATGTGCCCAGGCGGAGCCCGTCTTCGAGGAGGTGGCTCGGGATCACTGGGTGGCCTGCACCAATGCCGCCGAGCACGCCCGAGTCGCCGCTCCAGGGCCGTGATCGGTGGTCCGCCCGAGTCCGACCTGTCGGACTGGTCAGACAGGTCGGACTGGTCCGACGGGTCATGAACAACCGATGGCGGCCCGCAGCACCCGCAGGGTGTTCTCGCCCAGGATCTTCCGCACATCCCCCTCGGAGTAGCCGCGCTTCAGCAGGGCCTCGGTGATCTCCGGCACGGCGTTGGCGTCCTCGAGCTGATCCCCGCCGCCGTCGAAATCGCTCCCCAGGCCCAGGGTCTCGATCCCCGCTACCTGGACGATGTGGTCGGCGTGGTCGAGCAGACGCTCGAAGGTGGGGTGTTGCTCGTCAATGAACATGGGCACGAAGCTGAGGCCGATGACCCCACCGTTGTCGGCCAGGGCCCGCAACTGGTCGTCGGTCAGGTTCCGGGGGTGGTTGCAGAGGGCGCGGGCGTTGCCGTGGGAGAATATGACCGGCTTGTTGCTCACCTCGAGGGCGTGGTAGAAGCCCGAGGGGCTGATGTGGGCTAGATCCACCAGCATGCCCAGTCGGTTCATCTCCTGCACCATCTCCACCCCGAAGGTGGTCAGGCCCACCCCCTCTCGCGCTTCCTTGCAGCCGTCGGCGGCGTAGCTGCTCACGTTGTGGGTGAGCCCAATGCTGCGGATGCCGAAGGCGTAGAGGGCGCGCACCACGTTGAGGCTGCGCTCGGTGCAGTTGGCGTGCTCGATGGCCAGGATGGCGGCCGGCTTGCCCTCCGCCTTGGCGCGAAGGATGTCGTCGGCCTTCTTGACCAGAACCACGTCGGCGTCGTTGGCGGCCAGGTCATCGAGGAAGAAGCCGAAGGCGTCCATGGCGTAGGCGAGGTGATTGTGACGCGCCAGGGTAACGTCCACGGCGAAGAACCCGGCGTCTATGCCGCTCTCCCGCATCTTGGGGAAGTTGATCTGAATGGGCTTGCCGTTGCTGTCGGGCCGCTCGCCGCGGGTGAAGGAGATGACGCCGTAGAAGCCGTTGTCGGGGTGGCCTTCACCCGATACCAGGCTGACGTTCCCCCGCCGGATGTGCATGACGATGGTGTCGTTGTGGGAGTCTATGACCAGGGCGTCGCGGTGAAACTGCCGGTAATCCATGCCGAGCTACCTCACTGCCTGAGAATGCCGCCGGGGATCGGGTCGCGGCGGCTTCGCTAGATTCGTCGCAGGTTGGGGTCCAACCAGTCCCGGACGCCGTCGCCCAGGAGGTTGAGGCCCAAGATGGTGATGGTGAGG
>JBBQIE010000503.1:0-2828 GCA_038324625.1 Anaerolineae bacterium
TCGTAGGGAACGCCACTGGCCCGCAGGATGGGCCCGGAGATGCTGCAATTGACGGCCACGTCCGGGGGCAACACTCCCACGTCCAGGGTTCGGGCCAAGAAGATCTCGTTCTCCGCCGTCAGGGCGGCGAACTCATCCATGAACCGGGACAGGGTGTCGAAGGTCTTGCCCGCCTTCTCCACCCAACCAGCCGGCAGATCGGCGACCACTCCCCCGGGCCGCATGTAGTTGTGGAACATCCGGGCCCCGGAGGCCATCTCGAACAGGTCCTGGAGGAACTCCCGCTGCCGGTAAGCGTAGATCATGGGAGTGAAGGTGGCGCCCAGCTCGTTGAAGAGGAAGCCCACCGCCATGATGTGGCTCATGATCCGAGTCATCTCCGCCATGATCACCCGGATGAACTCGGCCCTCTCCGGCACCTGGATGCCCGCGACCTTCTCCACCGCCACGCAGAAGGCCTGCTCATTGGTCATGGGGCAGACGTAATCCAAGCGATCCACCAGAGGAATGGACTGGATGTAGGTCCGCTCCTCCATGAGCTTCTCGATGCCGCGGTGGAGGTAGCCCATCTTGGGCTCCAGGTCCACCACCGTCTCGCCATCCAGAGTCACCACCAGGCGGAAGATGCCGTGGGTGCTGGGATGGTGCGGGCCCATGTTGATGCTGACGGTCTCGGTATCGAGAGGCCGCGGCTCTGAGATCAGCGCCATCTGATGCTCCTCAGCGTTCGTCCTCCGGCGGCAAGGTGAGTCGCATCTCCTCGAAGGAGTAGGTACGGTTCACGAAATCCTTCCGCAGGGGATGACCGGGGAACCCTTCCCAGAGGAGTATCCGCTCCAGCTTGGGGTGTCCCTCGAACACGATCCCGAACAGGTCGTAGACCTCTCGTTCCTGGAAGTTGGCCCCCTCCCACACCTCGGTAACCGAGGCGATGCGCGGGCCTTCCTTATCCTCCAGAAACGTCTTCAGGGCCAAGGGCCCGGTGGGGCGCTCGATGGAGTAGAGGTGGTATACCATCTCGAAGTGCTCCGGCCGATCCACCGCCGTCAGGTTGGAGAGGAAATCGAAGCCCCCCTCGTCCCGCAGGTACCGGCAGACCTCCAGGATGCGGTCGCTGCCGACCACCACGGTGAAGTCCAGGCCCTCGGGGTGATCCAACACCGCCTCGGGAAAGCGTTCCCGGAGCCCTTGAAGCACCTCTTCGTGGCTCAAGCCTCCGCCTCCTTCCGATACCAGGAGACGGTCTTCACCGATTGCTGCATCACCATCTCGTGCAGCTTGGTGAAGGCGTAGATCAGGGCTTCCGGGCGGGGGGGACACCCCGGGACGTAGATGTCCACCGGGATGATGTCATCGGCCCCCTGAAGCACGGCGTAGGAGTTGAAGGTCCCACCGGCGATGGTGCAGGTGCCCATGGCCAAGGCGTACTTCGGCTCCGGCATCTGGTTCCAGATGCGCAGCACTTGCGGGGCCATCTTGTGGGTAATCGTGCCGCTCAGGATCAAGAGATCGGACTGCCTCGGGGAGGCAAAGGGGATGTCCATGCCCAAGCGACCGTAGTCGAAGCGCGAGGCCCCGGCCGCGATCATCTCCAAGGCGCAACAGGCCAGCCCGAAGGTAAGCGGCCACATGGACCGCTTGCGGGCCCAGTTGTAGGCCCCGTCCACCGTGGTCAAGAAGGCATTGCGCCTCAGGTCCTCCGGCACTAGGGTCTCCGGGACCTTGAGGCTATGCTGCAATTCCCTGTCAGGCATCAGGCCGCCCTTCCACTTATGTCCAGCGCAGGTCTCCCTTGGCCCAGGCATAGGCCAGGCCGAGAGCCAAGATGGCCATGAACGCGAAACCCTCCACCAGGGCGAACAGGCCCAGCCGGTTGTAGGCCACTGCCCAGGGGTAAAGGAACACCGTCTCCACATCGAACAACACGAACACGAAGGCGTAGACGTAGTACTGGGCCCGAAACCGAACCCAGGTCTCCCCGCGAGTGGTCATCCCACTCTCGTAGGTGGTCTGCTTCTCAGCGGTGGGACGCTTCGGCCTCAGGAGGTAGGCTACGCCAAAAGCGAGGAACGGGAAAGCCACAGCCACCACGACAAACAAGCCCACAAACACGGCGTTCGTGTTCGCCACCACGCTCCTCCATCAGCATCCGGGGGAAAACCGCAGGGATTATATCACACTGAGACCTCGCCGCAACCGTCCGACGCCGCGAGGTCGCCTAGGGCCGCTCCCACCCCGCCGCGCCCAGGGCTTCTTCCGGATCGAGCCCCTCGTGGATCACCGCCTTGAAGGCCAGCAGAGCGGCAGTGATGTGGGGGCTTCCCCAGATGTTGCGGCCGACGGTGGCCCCTTTGGCCCCGGCCCGGACCGCGTCCCGGGTCATGGCCAAGGCCCCAACCAGGGATGACTGCTGCAGCCCCCCGGCGATCACCACGGGCACCGAGCACTCGTAAACGATATCCCGGAACGAGGCCACATCCCCGGAATAGGGCACCTTGACCACGTCCGCCCCCACCTCCAGGGCGCAGCGCACTGCCCAGGCGATGTCCTCCGGCGCCGTGCTGATGACGGCGCCGTCGCTGAAATCGCCGACGGTACCGCTACCGGATGCCCGCCGAGGGTATATGTGTACGAACACCGGCAGGTCGTAGTCCGCCGCCTCTCGCGCCAAGTCCGCCACCATCCGCAGGTGCGCCGCCTCCGTGTTTCCCCGGATGAAAGCCGCCCCGGCCAACCCGTCCGCCCCCAGCCGCACCGCCTCCCCCGCCGTCGCGATCTGCTCCCAGGCAGTGTCGTCCGGGCGAGCAATGACCGTCTGCAGGATGAGG
>JBBQIE010000504.1:0-2819 GCA_038324625.1 Anaerolineae bacterium
AGGGGAAGTAGATGGCGGACAGTCGAGCGGCGTAGAGGTTCACGTCCAGGTTGTGGTGGTTGATGCCCTTGAAAATGGTGAAGTTGAGGTCCTCCCGGACCAGGGACTGCACCACCCGCACCCCGCTGATGTTCTCGGCCAGGCTGCCGTTGATCCGGGATATGGCCTGGCGCACCTCGCGGTAGCTGTCACGGGCCTTGGCCCGCCAGATGAAGGTGCCCACCGCCATGATCGGGAGCACGGTGAAGGTCAGCAGGGACAGGCGCACGTCCATGGCCAGCATCACCCCCACGATGCCGAACAGGACGAAAGTGTCGTTGACCACCTGGACGATGGCCCAGGTGGCGAAGTCCTCCAATACATGGATATCGGAGGTCATGCGGGAGATGATCCGCCCCACCTCATGAGTGTCGAAGAAACTCATGGAAAGACGCTGCAGGTGGGCGAATAGCTGGGTGCGGATGTCGTACATGATGCTCTGCCCGGTCCGGGACAGGATATCCACCTGCCACAGGCGCACGCGCCAGGCCGCCAGATTCAGGAGGGTGAACCCACCGGCGCTGAGCAGAAGGGCGGTCAGGTTCTTGCCGGTGATGCCGCGGTCAATGGCCAGGCTGACCATGTAGGGGCCGGCCAGGCTGAGGGCGGAGGCGGTGAGCACCAAGGCCAGGGCGGTGATCAACTCTCGGGAATAAGGGCGAATGTACACCATCAAGCGGCGCGCGATGTCGGGATCGTACTCGGCATAGCGATCCTCGACCTCATCTGGGCGTAGAGGTCGGGGCGCGACCACCTTCTCTTCCTCGGTCTTGCCTTGCTTTTTGCTCACGCTATCAGCCTTGCCGTAGCCCGATCAGGCCATCGCGGGCCATCTGCTCTTCCTGGTCTCGCAACTGCAGATCGTAGATGCGACGATAGAGACCGTCGCCTTCCAGCAACTCATCGTGAGTGCCGCGTTCCACGATGCGCCCTTGCTCCATCACCAAGATCAAGTCGGCCCGTTTGGCCGTGGTGAGGCGTTGGGCGATGACGAAAGTGGTGCGGCCCTGCATCACTTGGGACAGGGCCTCCTGGATGAGGTGCTCAGTCTCCGTATCTACCGAGGCGGTGGCGTCGTCGAGAATGAGAATGCGAGGATCGAGCAGGATGGCCCGGGCGATAGATACCCTTTGGCGTTGGCCCCCGGAGAGGGTGTATCCCCTCTCGCCGACGTAAGTATTGTAGCCCTCGGGGAAGGACATGATGAAGTCGTGGGCTTGGGCGATCTTGGCGGCCCGAACGACCTCTTCGTCGGTGGCATCCGGGCGTCCATAGGCGATGTTCTCCCGGATGGAGCCGGTGAACAGGAGCGGCTCCTGGAGCACGATCCCTACCTGCCGCCGCAGGGACTCGATGGTGACTTCGCGAATGTCCAGCCCATCTATACGGATGGCTCCCGAGGTGACGTCGTAGAAGCGTGGCACCAGGCTGACGAGGGTGCTCTTGCCGCAGCCGGTGGGCCCGACGATGGCGATCACCTGATTGGGCTGGGCGACGAAGGAGACGTCCTCGACGGAGTAGGGCCTCTCCATGCCCACATCCTTGGAGGTATAGCGGAAGCTGACGTGGTCGAAAATCACCTCTCCGGCGACCGCCGGCAATGCTACCGCGTTCGGGGCATCGGCCACGTCGGACCGGGTATCGAGGATCTCGAAGATGCGCTCCCCGGCGGCGCTGGCCTCGGTGGCGGAATTGACGATCTCGCCGATGCTCTGGATGGGCCCGGAGAGCAGGGCGAGATAGCCGCTGAAGGCCACCAGAATGCCCACCGTCAACTCCCCGGATATGGCTCGGGGCCCTCCATATAGGAGAAGCAAGGAGGTGCATAGGCTGAAGAGAAAGGTGTTAGTCTGGTTGTTGCTCACCCAATAGCGAATGGACTGGAGACGATGACGGCGGAGCCTCTCCACCTCGGCGTTGAACTTACGAATCTCGTAATCCTCGCGGGCGAAGGCCCTAACCACCTGGGCCCCAAGTAGATTCTCTTGCAGTACGGTAGTCATGACGGCGAACTGCTGCTGAATGGACCGAAAGATGGGTCTTATGCGGGTCCGGAAACGGACCGCTAAGACTGCCACCACCGGCATGGGCAGCAAGGATACCGTGGCCAGGCGCCAATCGGTGGAGTAGAGGATGCCGAGGGCCACGCCGGTCATGAGAACGGTGTTGGCGGCCTGCATGATGGCCCAACCGGCGAAACGCAGCACGGCGTTAACGTCCGAGGTGCCGCGGGAGATCAGTTGGCCGGTATCGGTGCGATCGTGGAAGGAGAACGATAGCCGCTGCAAATGGTCGTAGAGTTCGTTGCGGAGGTCGTAGGCCATGCGCTCCGCCAGCCAGGCGTGAAGGTAGCGTTGCCCGAAGGAGAAGACGGCCGACCCCAGGCTGAGGGCGATGATGAACAGGGAGACCTGGTTGATCACCGCCGCGTCTCTCTGGGCCAGGCCGGAATCAATGACCCGGCGGATGAGTTGCGGCACGATGAGACCGGTCACGGTGGTGAGGGCCATGAATAGGTAAGTGGTAACCGCCTGGGGCCAGTAGCGCAGGAGGTAGTGGGTGATGAGGCGTCTCAGGGTACCCATATATGCCTCCGACCCGTCAAGGGGTGGAGAGGCGGGGTTATCTTGCCGGTACGCAGCGGAGGTTCTTCGCCGTCCAAAGACTCCCCCAGAGGTTCACAGTGTTCGCACGTGGAGGAGCCAGTGCGGCGGGTATTCCTGCCCGAAGCCATGAGCACTAACCCTTGTGTCGCTAGTGCGTCCTCCCGACTACCGTGA
>JBBQIE010000505.1:0-2806 GCA_038324625.1 Anaerolineae bacterium
AGGGTTGCTCAGAGAAACCCTTCTCCAGGACATCCACCCCGTCGAGCCGCAGGGCCTTCCAGCGCGGCTGCAACTCGTCGAAGGGGACCACGCTCCAGGCGCCGGGGCGCGCCGCCCAAGCCTCGTCAATGAGGGAATCAGCCTCCGTGACCGCAATCGGTGCCGAGTCCACCGGCTGACCGAGGATGGCGGTAAGGGCGGTCAGAACCGATTCCGTGACGAAGAGACGAGGCACCGAGCCGTCGTCGGACAAGCCGGATAGAGCCCCGGGATCGCCTCGCCAGTAGCCTGCCACCTCTCGCCAGGAGATATCGTCCGCCAGGGTGGCAAACGGGACTACCGGCACCAGCACCCACTCCATGCTGCCGTCCCCTCCGCTCAGGGCCAACTTCACCTCCGCGATGGCCACCTCACCGACCACCTCCACGGCATTGGCATCCAGTACCGCCTCCCTGATAGCGCTTGGCACAACGTCGCTGATCCACAGCTTGGGCGGGCCAGCGATCGGAGTGATCGTCGGGAGGGGCTCGGAGGTAGCGGTCGGCTCAGCCGCAATCGCGGTCGGTGCCACCGTGGCCACGGTGGCCAGCGCCACGGGGGCGTCGGTTGGCAAAGGCGTTGGCGTGGGTGGCGAAGGATTGGGCGAGCTACAGGCAGATATGGCAATCAACAGACCTAAGCAGCAGATCGCGGCAGAGTACCTGATGCGCATGGTGGGAGCATCCCTTCGGTGAGTGTTAGCGCCGCCATTATAGGCCGTTGCCGACCGCGGGCGAATCTGCCCCTTATCCTTGCCCATGACGGCTGATTGTGGCCCACAGTACCCCCGGCTATACTTCCCCTCGTCATGCCACCCGAGACCTCCCTCCGCGTAGCCTTCGTGTGCCCCTTCGGCCTGCGTCCCAAGGCCACCGTTTCCGGACGCACCTTGCCCATGGCCGCCGCCTTGAGCGCCCGTGGGCACCAAGCAGCGATCTTCGTGCCGCCCTGGGATGACCCCGAGGGTAGTGGGCGCAAGAGCGTCCCGGCCGGCGTCCCGGTGACGGAGGTCTCCCTCAGCGGAGGCCCTCCCGCCATCCTGGCCCGCCTCCTGGGTGAGGTGCGTTCCTTCCACCCGAACATCGTCCACCTGGTCAAACCCATCGGGTATCCCGCCCTGGTGGGTCAGGCGCTCCACGCCGCCCGTATCCTCGGTCACCGGGCGGCCCTGGTCTTGGACAGCGACGATTGGGAGGGTGCTGGAGGTTGGAACCAGAGCCGCCTCTACCCCCGCTGGCAAAAGGCGGTGATCGCCCGGCAAGAACGCTGGTGCTACCGACACGCCCAGGCGGTCACGGTCGCCAGCGAGGCTTTGTCCACCATCGCCTGGAGTCTCGGAGTGGATCCCGACCGGGTGTTCGCCGTGCCCAACGCCCTGCCTCACCCCCTGCCGCCCGCTGCCCCGGAGGCCATAGCCCGGATCCGCGACGACCTGGGGCTCGGAACTGACACCGTCCTTCTCTACACCCGCCTGGCGGAGTTCCCCCCGGCTTGGCCGGTCGCCTTCCTGGCGGAACTGCAAAAGCTACGGCCGGCGGCCCGGCTCCTGGTGGTGGGCGAGGGGCTTCACGGCGAACACCGCGCCCTCCTTACCGCTGCCGCGGAGGCCGGCCTGGCGGAGGCTCTGGTCTACGCCGGCTGGGTCAGCTCCGACCGGTTGTCCCCTTACCTACAAGCTGCCGACGTAGCCATCGTGCCTTTCGAGGACACCCTGATCTCCCGGACCAAGTGCTCGGTGAAGCTCCTGGAGCTCATGTCCCTTGGGGTGCCCGTGGTCGCCTCCCCCGTGGGTGAGAACCCCCGCTACCTGGACTATGGCTACGCCGGCGCCCTTGGTCCCCCTCATCTGGACGCCGCCGCCTGGGCGGTACAGGTGGCGGGCCTGCTTGAGAACGAGAACTCCCGGAAAGCCCTCGGCGGCGTCTCCGCCCGGCGCCTACGAGAGCGATATCTATGGAGGACTGCCATCGAACCAGTAGAGACCGCCTATGAGACCGCCCTCCGTGGCTAAGGCCTCGCCGCCCCGGCAACAGAGGCCCGGTATCGCCCGAGCGGCAGGGTGGCTGCCCGCCCTCCTGTGGATGGCCATCATCTACGTCTTGTCCGCCCAGCCCAGCCTCCCCAGCCTAGAGCAGCCAACTCTCGATCAGATCCTCAAGGGGTTGTCTCACGCCGGCGAGTATGCCGTTCTCGCCTATCTGCTCTCGCGACCTCTCCGCGACGAGAACGGACAGCTGACCGCGTCCAAAGCCGTCCTGGTCTGGGGCATCTGCGCCCTCTATGCCACCTCGGACGAATACCACCAGCTCTACGTTCCCGGCCGGGTCAGCGACTGGCTGGACATCCTGGCCGACTGCCTGGGGGCCGGGGCCATGCTACTGGCCCTTCGGCAGCCCTCCCTGGCCGCCTTTGTCCTCCGGGTGGAGTCTCGCCTCCTGGCCCCTCTCAGACTTCGGTAAGTGCGCCCAGTACCCAGCCCGCTTGCCATTGCCTTGGGCCTCTGCCTAGAATGCCGCCATACCCACATGCCTAATCGGTCCCAAACTGTCCTGGTTCGTGTGAGGGTAGAACGGGGTTGGGTGGGCCCTGGGGCAAGCGCCGGCAGACGAGCGGGAGGGACGGGCGGCTAAAGGCGCCCGCTGATGGCCTTCGGCCAAGGAAGCCGCGCGGCCGATGCAAGATGGCGCCGGCCTGCGAACCGGTCCTGGCTCATTGCTCCATATCACCACTTGACCCTAACCCCTTGGCCGAAGGCCCTCAGCGGCGG
>JBBQIE010000506.1:0-2806 GCA_038324625.1 Anaerolineae bacterium
CCAGGGTCCAGGTGACCCTGGAAGTCGAGGGTGGCAGCGTCCTCTTCCGAGTGCAGGATGATGGACGGGGCTTCGCCGTGCCGGAGCGGCTGAGCGAGATGACCGCCGACAAGCACTATGGTTTGCTCAGCATATCGGAGCGGGTGGCGCTCATTCCCGGCATCCTGAGCGTGCGCTCCTCCCAGCAGTCAGGCACCGAGGTCGTGGTCGAAGTGGACCTGAGCGAGGTGAGGGGTAGCGGTGAATCAGAGAGCTACTAGGATACTTCTGGCAGATGACCATCCCTTCGTGCGCAAGGGGATCCGAGCCGAACTGGAGGGCAACGAGGACCTGACGGTGGTTGGCGAGGCGGGAGATGGGGAGGAGACGCGACGTCTGGCCCTTGAATTGGAGCCGGATGTGCTCCTGCTCGACCTGCAGATGCCCGGGCCCTCGGCCACCGAGACCGTGGAGTATCTACGCCACCTTTGCCCCCGGCTGAAGGTTCTGGTGTTGAGCGCCTACGACGACGATGTCTACGTGCAGGGGATGCTGGCCATCGGGGTGGCCGGCTACGTGCTCAAGGACGACGTCCCCGATGCCCTGGTGCGAGCCCTGCGGGCGGTGAGGCATGGCGACACCTGGTTCAGCGGCCGAGTCTTGCAGGGGCTGGCCGGCGGCCGGGCTTCGGAGACGACGCGGCCACCGGCCCGGCTGACCCGGCGAGAGCTGGCGATTGTACGGCTGTTGGCCACGGGGATGACCGATCGTGAGATCGGCCTTGAGCTAGACTGCGGCGAGCGCACGGTGCGTTACCTACTGACCGGGATATACCGCAAGCTCCAGGTGGATAACCGGACGGAGGCGGCGGTGCGGGCCACCCAGCTCGACCTCGTGGGTCGGGAGGGAGCCTAACCCGCGCAATTACCGCCCGATCACCTGTCTCCGCGCTTCGGTAGTAGTACGCGCCTTCCCCTCAAGAGCCCGCATTCGCTCGACGCGGTCGCCTTGGCCGTAGCCGTCCTACAGCCCCAACCAAGTGCCCAGGCCCTTCTGCAGTGCCCTCCGATACACCAAAGGAGCCACGGCCATGTCGTCCAGGGCCAGGCCCAGGTTGGCGGTCATGGTGCGCTCCTTGGGCGTCTCTCGTCCGGGCTTGCTGCCAGTCGCCAGCTGTCCCAGGTCGGCGTGGATGGGAGGGGTGTCTTGGAAGTAGCCAAGGTTCCTATAGTGGTGCAGCTGGGGGACGTCATCGGTGCAGAACTTGTCTACTTCCCTTAGAGCGTCGGGATGCCAGTAGGAGTCGAAATCCACCAGGGAGGCGAAGGCCCCCTTCTCCAGCCAGCCGGGCTGAATGGTGCGGTGGGGATGCTTGAGTATGGGCCCGGCGGTGACCACCATATCGCATCTCCTCACCGCCTCCTCGGGCCGCTCCACCGCCTGGGCTTCCAGGCCAAGCCTCTCCTGGGCCCACCGGGCATAGGAACAGGCACTCTCGGGACTGGTGTCGTAGGCCATGACCCGGGCAAGCGGGAACAAAGCCGCCAGTGCTTCCAAGTTGCTCCGCCCCTGGACCCCGCAACCCAGCATGCCCACGACCTCGGAATCAGGGCGGGCCAGGTACCGGGCGGAGAGGGCGGTAGCGGCGCCGGTGCGCTTGGCCGTGATCCAGACGCAGTCCATCACCGACAGGGGCAGACCGGTTTCCGGCTCGTTCAGTATAAGCAGGCCGTTGATGTAAGGCAGGCCCTTGGCGGCGTTGCCTGGATAGCCGCTCACCCACTTGACCCCGGCGGACTGCAGGGCGGGGATGTAAGCGGGCATGGCGTGGATGAAATTGTCCCCACCGTCGGGGTGGATGCCGGGCTTGGGGGGCATTTCCACCCGGCCTTCGCCCTTCTCCCGAAAGGCAATCTCCAGGGCGCTGATGATCTCCGGCATGGCGACCCCGGCTGCGGCCACGTCGGCTTGGCTCAGGTACAGCAGTTTGTGGTGGGGCATGGCGTTTCTCCTTGTCCTGGACGCGGTGGACTGGTCTCAGATCATAAAGGCGCCGCCGTTGACGTTCACCGTCTCCCCGGTGACGTAGGAGGCCTCGGGAGAGGCGAGGAAGGCGATGACGGCGGCTACCTCCTCCGCTTCTCCCAGGCGGCCCATGGGCACCCGCTTGGTGAGGATGGCCCGCCCCTCGGGGGAGAGGCCGGCGTTCATGGGGGTGTCTATGGTTCCGGGGGCGACGCAATTGACCCGGATGCCCTCGGGGGCCAGCTGGCTGGCCAAACACATGGTGAGGCCGATGATACCCGCTTTCGAGGCGACGTAGTGTACCCCGGCCAGGTCGGACTTGGTGCGCCCGGAGATAGAGGACAGGTTGACGATGGCGCCCCCTCCTCGGCGGCGCATCCAGGGCACGGCCTCCTTACAGCAGAGGAAGGCCCCCTTGAGGTTCACCGATAAGAGACGGTCCCAGTCCTCTTCGCTGATGTCGTCAATGGTGCCGATCCGGTAGAGGCCGGCGGAGTTGACCAGCACGTCCACCCGGCCAAACCGCTCCCCCACGGAGGCTACCATCTCCCGCACTTCCGTGCCGGAGGAGACGTCGCAGCCGAAGCCGGCAGCGCTGCTCCCGCTTGCCTTCACCTCGTCGGCGACGACTTGAGCTGCCTGGCAGGAAAGGTCCACCACCGCTACCTCCGCCCGGCGCCGGGCCAGCTCAAGGCAGGTGGCCCGGCCGATACCGCTCCCACCCCCGGTGACCATGGCCACCAGACCGCTCATCTCGGTCTTCATGGGGCTACCCACCGTCCATCACCCAGTTCATGGCCCT
>JBBQIE010000507.1:0-2804 GCA_038324625.1 Anaerolineae bacterium
GTGGCCGGCCTGCTGGTGAGCCCGGGACGAGGTCTCTTTCTCTATGCCCCGGTGCTCATCCTGGCCCTGCCCGGATGGTTCGGGCTCCGCCGTCGGCATCCCGCCGCCGCCTGGCTGGCCCTGGGCCTCTTCGGCGCCCACGTGCTCATCTACGGCAAGTGGTTCATGTGGCACGCCGGCTACGGCTGGGGGCCTCGCTTCCTCATCCCCGCCGTCCCCTTGGTCGCCCTGGCCCTGGCTCCCATCTGGGAGCGGGGCGGCCGGTGGCGCCGCCTCCTGATCGCTTTGGCCGTCGTCAGCTTCGTTCCCCAGCTTCTCGGGTCCCTGGTACACTTCGCCCCCTTCCAAGATGACCTGCTCCTCACCGGCCTGCCCCTGTTCGACCCCCGCACCTTCTGGGAGCCCCGCTACTCGCCCCTCGTCGGCCAGTGGGCCTACGTTAGGCTGGATGCCCTCGACTTCGCCTGGGCCGGAGCCCACCCGAACCTGGTGGCTTTGGTGGCCCTAGTGATCCCGGTAGTGGTGGCGGGGGTGGCCCTCACCCCCTACCCCCTCTCCCACATGTGGGAGAGGGGAGTCCCGGCTCCCCCTTCCTTCGCAGGGAAGGGGGTAATAGCCAGGCTACTGCCTGGCGCAATAGGCAGAAGCGAAGCGCCTGCCGCTGGGGGGTTAGGTTCCCTCCTCGTCGCCCTCACCCTCCTGGCCGGGGCCACCATCTCCCTGTCGCGCTCCTCCCTGCCCGGCGACGCCCACGTAGCCGAATTGCTCTATACCGTGAGCACCGCCGAGCGCTCTGGAGACGCCCTCCTCACCACCGACCCCGGGGACAGCCTCCCGGTGTCGGACCGCTATCGAGGGCGGCTGCCCGTCATCGGCCTGCCGGATGACCCCACCGAGGACTTGGCCCGCCTCGGCCTCCGCCACCAACGCCTCTGGCTCCTGGGCCCAGGCGGGAGTTCGACGGAAGGCTGGCTGCAAGCCTGGGGGTATCGCTTGTTGGATCAGACCAGCGATTCTCGGCACCTGACCCTCTACGCCCGCCCGCCGCGACCCCTCCAGGCCGCCGCCTCCGAGGTCCGCTTCGATGGGGGGACCGTCCTCACCGACGCCTCCCTGGCCGCGGTCGAGGAGGCTCTCTTCTTGCGGCTGACCTGGCGGGCGGAGGCTCCCCTCGACCGGGACTACAAGGTCTTCGTACACGTCTACGACGCCCAGGGCGCCCTCCTGACCCAGGACGACGGTATGCCCGCCCTCTGGCAGCGGCCCACCACCACCTGGGGGCCGGGCGAGATCATCGAGGACCGCCACGGCCTGATGCTGCCCTCCGGCACCGATGCCGACCATGTGTTAGTGGGCCTGTACGACCCCGATACCGGCGCCCGGGTGCCGACCCAGGCCGGGGGCGACTCGGTGCGGCTGGACCTCCCTCAGCAGGCCTCGCCCGGCGCGTAACTTGCAGTGCTTCACCGGTGACGACCGGGGTGGACGTCCATACTCTGCGCCCACATTTCCGAGGATACTAAGGAGGAAGAGGGATGGAGCAGTTCTTCAAGCTCAAGGAACGGGGCACCAACGTGAGGACGGAGTTGATGGCCGGCCTAACCACTTTCATGGTCATGGCCTACATCATCTTCGTCAACCCCTCCATTCTCGCCGCCGCCGGCGTTCCCCAGGGCCCGGCCCTGGTGGCCACCTGCGTGGTCGCCGGCCTCATGACCCTGGCCATGGGCCTTTGGACCAACTACCCCTACGCCATCGCACCGGGCATGGGCATCAACTCCGCCCTGGTGGCCCTGGTCCTCACCAATTCGGACGTGGGCCTCACCTGGCAGGAGGGCATGGGGGTCATCTTCCTCGAGGGCCTCTTCATCACCATCCTGGTCTTCACCGGCCTGCGCCAAGCCATCATGGAAGCCATCCCCATGAGCCTCAAGCGGGCCATCTCCGTGGGTATCGGCCTGTTCATCCTCTTCATCGGCCTGGTGAACGCCGGCTTCGTCAAGACCGGCCTCATCGCCCTCCCCAACGTGGGCACCCTCACCACCCTGGGGACGTACGACTCGGTGCCCATCGTGGTGGCGGCGGTGGGCCTCCTGTTCACCCTGTTGCTGCTGGCGCGGAAGGTGAAGGGGGCCCTGCTTTGGGGCATCCTCGGCACCACCATCTTCGCCATCGTCCTGCGCATGATCACCGGCCAGCCCACCTCGGTAGTCCCCACCGCCGCCGAGCTGCCCCCCCTGAGCGACATCTTCGTGGCCCCCTCCTTCGCCACCTTCGGCGCCGGGCTCAACTTCGGGGTCTTCGCCAAGCTGGGTGTCATCGCCGCCATCCTGACCATCTTCTCCTTCATGCTCTCCGACTTCTTCGACACCATGGGCACCCTGATCGGCGTTGGCAGCGAGGCGGGGTACCTCGACGCCGACGGGGATCTGGTGGACGCCCAGCGGCCGCTCCTGGTCGACTCTCTCGGCGCCGTGGCCGGTGGCCTCGTCAGCGCGTCCTCGGCGACGACCTTCATCGAATCGGCCGCCGGCGTCGCGGCTGGGGGAAGGACGGGCCTGGTCTCGGTCGTGACCGGGCTGCTCTTCTTGCTGGCCCTGCCCTTTGTCGCCCTCGTCACGGCGATTCCGGCGGTGGCGACCGCACCGGCGCTGATCGTGGTCGGCGTGCTCTCGGAGGGAGACGGCACGACAACGGAGGGCACGGGGGGTCGGCGGCGGGCGATCGATTTCCGGAACCTGGAGGAGGCGCTGCCGGTGGTGCTGACGATGTTGGTGATGCCCCTCACCTTCAGCATCACCAAC
>JBBQIE010000508.1:0-2801 GCA_038324625.1 Anaerolineae bacterium
GGCCAGATTGGGCTTGTAGCAGGCCACCACACCCGAAGTGGCCTCCACGATGGCGCAGACGAACTCGGCCAGGCCCGATTCGCTCTCTCGCAAGTGATAAGGAAGGCGCTCGCGGACCGGGTCCAGCCCCACGCAGACCCAAGAATCCACCGCCTCCGCCCGTTCCGCCAACATCTCGAAGAAGGCCATAGCGCTCTCCTCGGGTCTAGATTACGCCCAGGACCAGGGCCAGGAGCGCCATTCGCACGTAGACGCCATTGCGTGCCTGGCGGAAGTAGGCCGCCGACGGGTGCCCGTCCAACTCGTGGGAGATCTCATCCACTCTCGGCATGGGGTGCATGACCGTCAGGCTTCGGGCTGAGCGCTGCACTAGTTCCGGGTCAATGTGGAAGATACCCCGGAAGCGATCGTAGACGGCCGGTGAGGGGAAACGCTCGCGCTGGATGCGAGTGACGTAGGCTATGTCCGCCTGGCGCACCGCCTCCTCGAGGTCGCTGGTCTCCTCGAAGGCGACTCCCTCGGTGGTGAGGCGCTCGCGGATGTCCTCGGGCAGGCGCAGCTCCGGGGGGGAGATCAGGAGTAGACGGGCTTGATAGTGGGCCAGGGCCTCGGCCAGGGAGTGGGTGGTACGGCCGTACTTGAGGTCACCGATGAGGGCGATGGTCAGCCCGTCAATGGCCCCGCGTTCCTTCTGGATGGTGTAGAGATCCAGGAGGGCCTGAGTAGGGTGGTTGCGACTGCCGTCGCCGGCATTGATCAGGGGAATACTCATGGCGTCGGCGGCCACCTGGGCGGCGCCCGACTCCGGATGACGCATCACGATCACGTCGGCGTACTGCTCGATAGTGCGGACGGTGTCGTCAATGGACTCGCCCTTGGCCACGGAACTGCTGCTGACCTCGGCCACGCTCAGCACTTGGCCGCCCAGGCGGTGCATGGCGGCCTCGAAGGAAAGGCGGGTGCGGGTGCTGGGCTCATAGAAGAGGGTGGCGAGGATGTAGTCGCCCAGCAAATGTATGGTGCGCTCGTCGCGGAGGCGGCTCTCGAACTCGGCGGATGTCTTCAGGACCAGGTCAATCTCACTTCGGGAAAGCGACGGTATCTGGATGATGTCTCGGCCTGCAAGCGGGTTCATCGGATACCAACCTCCTCAAAGTCGAATCCGTCTGACGGCACAAAAAAGCCTTTGGGTGACCCCAAAGGCGATGGAACCCGTCGGTCTTTCGCTTGTGAGCGAATCGGCATTCACCTAGGCCCCTGCCTGTCCCGTTGTCCTAAGTGGTTACGAGCGCGGCCAGTATAGGGCCCGGGGTCCCTAGTGGGCAAATGGCTTTGCCGCACCCTAGGCCCTATGCTAGCATGGCGATTCAAGACCGGGGCATTAGGAGGTCGCACGTCATGGATAAGGTAAAGGTGGCGCTCATCGGCGCCGGCGGCATGGCTAACGGGGTCCACTACCCGTCTCTGGCCGAGATGGAAGACGTAGAGATGGCCGCTCTCTGTGATCTGGTCCCGGATAAGTTGGAGGAGACGGCTCGTCGCTTCAACATCCCTCGAACCTACTCCGACTACCGGGAGATGGTGGAGAAAGAGAACCCGGACGCGGTGTACATCCTCATGCCTCCCTACCATCTGTTCGATGCCGCGGTGTACTGCCTGAAGCAGGGGAAGCACGTCTTCATAGAGAAGCCGCCGGCAGTCACCACTTTCCAGATCGAGGAGCTGGCGCTCTTGGCGAATGAGCACAACTGCCTCACCATGGTGGGCTTCAACCGGCGCTTCTGCCCGGTGATGGTGCAGGCGCGGGAGATGCAGCAAGAGGCGGGCGAACTCAATCTGGCGGTGTCCACCTTCTATAAGGCTCAGCCGGACGCCCTCTACTACAACGGCGCCATTGACGTCCTCCACTGCGACGCCATTCATGCCGTGGATGCCCTTCGCTGGATGGGGGGCGAGGTCATGGAACTGTCCTCGCACGTGGGCTCGAGCGACTCTCCGAGAATGAACCGCTGGATTGCCCTGACGAGCTTCTTGGGTGGGGCCACCGGGGTACTGCTTACCAACTGGGACTCGGGAGGGAGAGTACACACCTTCGAGATGCATGCTCCCGGCTTCTCTGCCTTCGTCAACCCCGACCCCGGGGGAGACACAGTCATCTACCGGGCCGGTCAGGACCCACTGCACATCCTCTCGGAGGAAGCGGCCGGGACCGACGAACGGCACAAGGTCTATGGCTTCTACGGGGAGAGTCGCCACTTCATAGACTGCATCAAGCAGGGTGAAGAGCCGGAGTGCAGCTTCGACGACGCCGTCGGGAGCATGGAGCTGGCCGATGACATCCTCGCCAACAGTTTCTGAGGCCTGACCATGACACAACGGCGAATACTCTATCTTCCTCCCCGGCCGCTGAGCGACGATATCCTGTCGCCCAAGGCCAAGCGGATTTTGGAGTCCCTGGGCGAGGTGGTCTGGAATGAGACCGATGCCAACCTGACGGCGGATGAGCTGAAGGAGCGGCTGCCGGGTGTGGCGGCCCTGGTGACCTCCTGGGGCTCTCCCACTCTCACGCCGGAGATCCTCGAGGGGGCCGACGCCTTGCAGATCGTGGGCCACGCCGCCGGCAGCGTCAAGAATCTGATGCCGAAGGAAGGCTTCGATCGGGGCATCGTGCTCCTGAGCGCGGCCCCGGTCATCGCCGACTCGGTGGCGGAATACACCCTGTGGGCCATGCTCACCATGCAGCGAAACCTGTTCCACTGGGACCGCCGGATGAAGGTGGAGCGGGGCTGGAAGCAGGCCGG
>JBBQIE010000509.1:0-2800 GCA_038324625.1 Anaerolineae bacterium
GGTGATCTGGTAGCCGAACTGGTGGGGAAGCCGGTGGATGGTGAAGTCCTTTAGGTGCAGGTTGACCGTCCAGGGTGCCAGCGCCTCGGTGACCGGCTCCGGGCTCTCGAGGGCGCCGAAGGAGTTGGCGGTGTCGAGGCAGATGCCGACGTAAGCGCTGTTGACCGCCTCCAGGATGGCGACCAGCCGGGCGGCGGACTGGCGGCCGTGGTTCTCGATGGCCAAGGTGATGTCGGTGGACTTGAGAGAGGGCGCCAGCTCTCGGAAGCGGGCGATCAAATCCGCATCGGAGGGCCGGTGGTCGGCGGTGTCGGTGACCAGGCGCAAGATGGGGGAACCAAGCCGCCGGGCCAGTTCCAGGTAGGCCAGGAGATGCTCCCGGCCGATGCCGCGGGTTCCGACCTCCAGGCGCACGCCGAGATCGCCGGCCCGCCGCGCCAGTGCCTCCAGCTCGGCAGGGGAGAGCCGGTGCAGGGGCAGGTTGTCGCAGATTTGCACTACTCCCACGCCCAGGGAGGCGGCCCGCTCCACCAGCCCGATGGGGCCGAGGGGTGTCGCGGGCGATGCGAATCCGTGTACCCCAATGGACCAGGGGAAGGTGTAGGAGCCGACCCCGATGATCACGTGGTCCACCCCGTCCACGGCGACCCTCGCACAGTCAGCGTCGCACTCAAGGCGCTTCTCCCCCTGCGGAGGTGATGGCCCGGATGCTCTCGCGAATGGCCTCCGGCTCGAAGACGTCCTTCCAGTCGGGGCGGAGGAGGCGCGACTGGGCCCGAGCCACGGCTAGCTTGGCGCCATCGGAGAGGGGAGTGTCAATCTCGCCGAAGAACATCCCCAGGTTGATGCGGACGTGCCCGAGGAGGAACTCGCGGGCGGCGGCCTCCGGCACCCCACGGGAGACGGCCTCGTCCAGGGCCTCGCGGAGGACGGTGAGGAGGGTGGCGGCCACCGTCTCCGATAAGGCCGGCTCCAGGATGGCCATCTGCTCGACGGTGATGCGGTAGGCGTTCATCACCGGGGCGAACATATCGCGGGCGATGGCCTCGCCTAGGGCGTAGTCCCTCTCCGGACCCTGCATCAGGGCGCAGACGATGTGCTGCCGAGCTCGGACCCCGCCGAAGAAGTCGCGCCTGGCCTCGGGGTCGTTCTCATCGAGGAAGACGGAGGGATGGCAGGGGTGGGTGACGAAGTAGGCTATATCGTCGCGGTCCGGGAGTACCCCGGCCACGGGGGCGGCCGGGTCCAGGCAGATCACCAGGGCACCGGGGCGCACCTGGGGCACGACCTGGTTGGAAGCGACGGGGCCGACGAGAGCGTCGGGTACCGCCAGCACCACCGCGTCCGCCGCGGCCGCGGCCTGTTCGGGTGGGGAGGGGATGAGGCCGCGCTGTGCCAGGCGCGCGCGGCCGGCCTCTCCCGGCTCCACGTAGAGCACACGATAGGCCTGGTTGTCCATGAGATTGTCGCTGATGCGGCAGCCCATCTTGCCGCCGGCGCCGAACAAGGTGAGGGTGATCATTTTGTGACTCCATGGGGGCAGGTTCCAGGTAGGCTCGATGGATACCGTCTCATCTCAGCGAAGCGGAGTCCCTCCATGAACGCGGTCACCTCACCATCGGCATGTCGTCCGTCCAGCCCGATCATGCTAGCACCGCGACGATATGGCCGTCCAACTGCCTTGGGCGCCGGTACCGGGTCGGCTACCCGAGAGGCGGGAGTCGTGGCATAATGACCGAATGAGACGCGGCCGATATCGGTGCCGCGTCATTGCTCCGGCCGCGACGGCCGTGATTGCTGAGGAGAGCGAAGTGGAACCGGAGATGATTGCCGACTACCAGTGTGTCACCGGTGAGAACCCCTTGTGGCACCCGCTGGAGAAGAGGGTGTACTGGTGCGACATCCCCAAAGGGCGGATCTTCCGCTATGACCCGGCCACAGGGAAACATGAGCAGGTCTACCAGGGCGAGGTGGTGGGAGGCTTCACCATCCAGGAGGACGGCGAACTGCTCCTCTTCATGGCCAAGGGGGCGGTGGCGCTCCTGCGCGGCGGTAGGCTCATGCACCTCATTGATGAGATCCCGTCCGAGCGCGACAGCCGCTTCAACGATGTGATCGCCGATCCGCTGGGAAGGGTGTTCTGCGGCACCATGTCCAGCGAGGCCCACGCCGGGCGCCTGTACCTCTTGGATGTGGATGGGACCCTCCGCCGGGTGCTGGACGGCGTGGGCACTTCCAACGGCATGGGATTCACCCCCGACCGCAAACAGATGTACTACACTGATTCCGGGAAGCGGGAGATCTACCGCTTCGACTACGAGGTTGGGACCGGTTCCATCCGCAATCGCACCCTGTTCGTGCAGACCCCCGAGGGGGAGGGAGTGCCGGACGGGATGACGGTGGATGCCGAGGGCTACGTCTGGTCGGCACGGTGGAACGGGGGCTGCCTGGTGCGCTATGCCCCGGACGGGACCGAGGAGCGCCGCATCCAGTTCCCGGCCAAGAAGGTGTCGAGTGTCATCTTTGGGGGGCCCACCTACACTGACATGTACGTGACCACGGCGGGAGGGGACAATAAGGCTGAGGAGGGGGAGGGAGCCGGGGCCCTGTTCCGCCTGAACCTGGGTATCAAAGGGGTGCCGGAGTTCGCCTCCAAGGTCAGCCCCCTGGCCCTATGACGCACCGGTGCGGGCGATAGCGAAACGGAGATAGCCCCCAACGGGGGGGCGTGGATTGGGCTATTCCGCGGGTGTGGCCACGGCCCGCCCGGGGCCCGGGGCCTTGAGGGAGGCGCGGTTGA
>JBBQIE010000510.1:0-2797 GCA_038324625.1 Anaerolineae bacterium
CGCTCAGATCGGACTCGGCCTGTTCGACGGTTTCCTGTGGAGACCACACACGGTCATCGAGAGGCTCCGGGGAGAGGTGCCCGAGCGAAGGGTGGGCACCTACCTGTCCGCCATCCGGAGGGGCGATCGGGAGGGAGCCCTGGCGGCGTGGCCTCTGGGAGCACAAGCACTGGACGAGTTGAGAGAGCGACGCGTGCGCATCACCAACGAACTGCTGACAACCGGGCCGAGTTTGCGCTACGAGGTCGTGGACATCGAGTGGTGGCGGAACTGCTGCGAGCCCGGCCCAATCAGCGACCCGGCAAGCGCGGGTGTGGCCCGGATGCGGGTGTCCCTGTACGCCGCGCCGGACGAGACCGTCTCCTACTACACCTTCGATGTCACCACCATCGGGCCCTACTGGGGCGCGGCCGGTGGTGACCCCGTTCGTCATTGGGCGCTGCGGGACGTATACCCGGAAGGCGACAGGCCTCTCGCCTTCCCGTGGCAGGCGTCCGAGACCTCAACTCCTTCTCCACCGGAATAGGTGCCGTGCGCTTGGCACGCTTGTTCCCCGGTCCGCCCCATCCGAGAGCCGATCAGGGCCAGGCCGGGAACTTGGGCATCGCCTTCAGGGCCTCGACCCCGACCCGGCGCAGGACCGGGCCTCCCTCAGGGGAATCGGCCCGGTAGATGAGTGAGTACCAGCGCATGGGGTCGCAGTACTGGTACCAGGGCACGGCCCCGAAGTCCAGGTTGAAGATGAACATGGGCCCCATCCAGGACCAGTTCCTCTCAGCGTAGCGATAGGCGCGGACCAGGTAATCCGCCTGCTGTTGCTCACTCAGCTCGAACCGCTCGTGCTCCCCGAAGTCACACTGATCGCAGCCGGCGATCCACCCGAACTCGGTGGCCCAGATCGGCGTCCCGCCATCCCCGAACTCGATCATCACCTGGTGCTGATCCTCCGCCCGGCGGAAGCAGGTGATCCCGGCCTTGTCCTCCGGGGCTGTAGGCCCGCCGTAGGGGTGTGATCCCAAGGCATCGAAGTAACCGCGAGCCCCGGCCTGGTACATCCCCCGGATGAAGTCCAGGTCCCCCAGCACCGACGCCCCCGCCCCGTCACCGGTGGTGGCCAGGCCGCCGGTCACCACGATTGCCGCCGAGTCCGCCGCCTTGATGCCGACATAGGCCGCCTTCAGGAGAGCGGCGTAGGCGGCCGGGTCCGGGTCCCCACCGCGCCACTCGTAGTAGAGGTTGGGCTCATTCCAGATCTCATAGGCCACCGCCGTCAGGCCCTGGGACCGCCAGGTCTCGGCAATGTGTCTGGCCAAGTCGCCACAGGCCGCCTGAAACCCCGCCAACTCGGCCGGACCCTGAGGCGGCGAATCGGCATCTACCCGGAGCAGCGCCCGCCCAATGCCATGCGCCAGGTACTGCCGCAGCTGGTTGTCCACCCCCGACCAGTCACGCACCCCGGAGCGATAGTCGAGCCGAACGAAGCCCTTGGCCCAATCGAACCCCATGTCGGCCAGGACGGCGGCATTGTCCGCGGCCGCCAGGTTGGCTCCATATCCCAAGTGGGCCGGAGCGGTGAAGCCTCGGGGGAGAATGGGCAGCCACAGACGATGCTCTTCGGCCCCTGCCGCCCGAATCCAATGCCCCTCCCCCGGAAGGTCCGGGTCCGTCATCACCGCCGGCACCAGCACCCGCAACGGCGACTCCGCCCAGGTGACCTCGCCTGGCAGGACCGCCAGGTATAGGCAGGCCACGATCAGGGCCAACGCCGCCGATCTTCCGAAGGTCCCTTGGCCGCGGTGCGATCCATCCGTCGGCAACTGATTCTCTTGTCCGCGCATGATGGTATCTCGGCAGAGAGAAGGAAATCTTTAGCTCTGGTACCTCGGCGATTGCGTTCCCTGCCGGCCCCACCTACACTCCCGACAGCGATTCGCCCGAGAACCGTAGCCCCGATACTCCTGACCCTGGAAGGCCCGCCTTGGCAAAGAACACCGCTACCACGAAGCCTCCCGCCCGTGCCCCCCAGCCTTCAGCCGGCCCCGGATGGCGCCTGGCCCGGTTTCTCCTGCTGGCGCGGGAGAGGGGGGGCGGCCGCCTGTGGGAACTGGACGCCATCCGAGGCCTGGCCCTGGTCCTCATGATCATCTACCACCTGGGTTACGACCTCGTCTTCCTGGGGTTCATCTCCGGGGTCGGCCTGGAGGGGTGGTGGCGTCCGGGCTGGACCCTCATCGGGGGGATGTTCATCACCGTTTCCGGCATCTCCCTCACCATGGGCCGGGCTCGGGCCCAGGCCCGGGGACAGGCAGCGACCTATGGCCGCAGGGTCTTCATCCGCGGCCTCAAGATCATTGGCTGGGGCATGGTTATCAGTATCGCCACCTGGGTCTTCCTCGGCGAGTACGGGGTGGTCTTCGGCATACTCCATCTCATCGGCACCGCCACCATCCTGGCCATACCCTTCCTGTCGCGGCCCCGGGCGGCACTGGCGGTGTCCCTGGTCATCATCGTGGTGGGAACTTATCTGGGAGAGCTTCCCCAAGCCGATCCCCTGCTCGTCTGGCTGGGAGTGGGGCCTGCCCCCCTGAATCAGCGGGACTTCTTCCCCCTGCTCCCCTGGTACGGGGTCATGCTCTGGGGGGTCTTCCTGGGCCAGACCCTCTATCGGGGCGGGATTCGCCGCTTCACCCTTACCAACCTCAGCGGCAAACCGATCATCGGCGGGCTGGAGTGGATGGGCCGGCGTTCGCTGCTCATCTACCTCGCCCACCAGCCCCTGGTGATGGGCCTCCTGCTG
>JBBQIE010000511.1:0-2796 GCA_038324625.1 Anaerolineae bacterium
GGCTACCGGCTCGTATGTGCTCCTGGCCTGGAACGACCTGGGGATGCACTGCTACAACCCCAGCTTCCAACACCTGGGCCTGCTGCCGCCGTATAACAACTTGTGGGCCCAACTCATCAGGAACGGCAACCCGCCTCAGATCGTGACCCAGGGCATCAGGATGGAATACAGCTTCCCCGACAACACCTACTCCGTGGGCAAGACGGACTTCTGGGACTACGCCAAGGCCATGTTCGGGGTGGACCTGGCACCCAACGTGGGTCTCACAGGCAAGGGGCTGGCCGGGGAGATGGACCTCGCGGGAGACCATTTCGTCGCCGAGGGCATCCCCCTGACCGAGTACCGCGATAGCGACCCCACTACTCGCTATCCCTACCAGTTGGCGGAGCTAGTCGCCTTCGACGCCGCCACCGGATCTGAGTTGGCGCGGGTCACGGTGGTGGCCCCAGTCTCCACGGAGATGTCGTGCGGCAACTGCCACGGCGACGGAGGCCGGGCCTCGGAGCATGTGGCCACCGGCAGCGTGGACGTCAACATTCTCACCTTACACGATCGGGAGAACGCCGAGGAGTATGCCGAGATCGGCCGGTCCGGCCTGCTGGTGGACCGGCAGCCGGTTCTCTGCGCTGAGTGTCATGCCTCCAATGCTTTGGGGGCGCCCGGCGTGGGGGGCGAGGTGCCCAGCTTCTCCAATGCCATTCACGACAAACACGCGGAGGAGATGGGCTCAGAAATGGCCGACTGCTACCAGTGCCATCCCGGACCGGAGACTCAGTGCCTCCGAGGGGTCATGGCCACAGACCACGGCCTGATCTGTCGAGACTGTCACGGCGACATGAGGGAGGTCTCCCGCAACCCCAATCCCTGGCTCAACGAGCCTCGCTGCGACAACCCCGATTGCCACGGCAGCGTGGTGCAGCAGGATCAGCCGCTGTATCGAAACTCCACCGCCCACCACGGCATCTACTGCGAGGCTTGCCACGACAGCACCCACGCCATCGCCCCCAGCCGCGAGCCCAACGACGCCATTAAGTTCGTCTCCTGGCAAGGGCACGATGGAACCCTGAGTGAATGTACCGTGTGCCATGGAACCCGACCGGCGGAGGCTTTCCCGCACTAGAGCCCGCCAGCCACCTCCCGTAAGAGGGCCTGGACGTGGGGCCGCGGGGCCACACCCAGGTCCTCCCGGAGGGACCGCTCCAGGTCGAGAAGACGGCGGCAGACTCCAGCGGGGCGCCGACCCTGACCCCGCCGGCGGACTCGCCGGTCCGGCAGGCGAGTATGGAGGCTGAATGGACACGCGAGACCCTATCCGGGCCACCAACCAGCGCCACTGGGAGAGGATGGTCGTCGAGGGTTGCGGGTTCACGGTGCCGTGGCTGGACCTCGATCCCGCGCTGGTCCGGCGTCTTGCCCGCGGGGAGCTCGATCCCGTGCCGGCGCCGCTGCTTGAGCTGTATCCCGTCAACCTTCTCTCCGACCTGGAGGGCAAGGACATCCTCTGCCTAGCCTCCGGAGGAGGGCAACAATCGGCCGTGTTCGGGCTACTCGGGGCACGGGTGACGGTGATGGACCTGGCCGAGGGGCAATTGCAGGGAGACCGGACGGCGGCGGAGCACTACGGATACCTGGTCACCACCATCCAGGCCGACATGCGAGACCTCTCCATCCTCAGCAGCAGCTCCTTCGACCTGGTGTATCAAGCCCCCTCGATGTGCTACGTCCCCGACGCGCGCGCGGTGTACGCCCAGGTGGCCCGGCTGTTGAGACCGGGAGGCCGGTATCGGGTGACCTTCACCCCCCCGGACACTCAGTTCGTGGACTTCGACTCCTGGGAGGGCGGGGGTTACCGGATATCCGTGCCCTACTCCCAGAGAGCCCTGGGTCCCTCGGGGCCCAATGGGGAAGGCTCGGTCCAGTTCAGGCACTATATGGCCGATATTTTCAATGGTTTGATCGAGCTGGGGCTAACCATACTTCAGGTGCAAGACGACCCCCAATATTTCCTGCCCGAGAACCTCCAAGCCCAACCGGGGACCTGGGCCCATTCCCTGGCCTTCCTCGGCCAGTTCGCCATCGTCGCTCAGAGGCAGTGAGGGCGGCGGTCTGAAGCCCACCGCTGAGGGCCTTCGGCCAGGGGTTAGGGCAAGGCGGTGATGCGGAGCGGTGAGCCATGGTCGACAGGCAGTCCGCTACCACCTTGCACCCACCGCGTGGCTTCCGTGGCCGCAGGCCTTCAGCCGCCCGCGCCCCCTTCTGGTCCTGGTCCAGCCCCGAGCCCCCGGGCCCAGGCCCATTGCCCGGAGGCCGGGGGCAACGTACAATCCCTCGTCGTCTGCTCTCGGTCGTATGCCCGACAGTGTTACCCCTCCCTTAGTATGCAGGAGCCAACCGTGGATCACGTGTCCTTCTATCCCCTGCTCATCGTGCTGGCCCTGGCCTTCGTGGTCCCCCTGCTCCTGGGCCGGCAGCGCGGCTTCGCCGTCCCCGCCGTGGTGGGGGAGATCCTGGGGGGCATCATCGTTGGCCGAAGCGGCCTGAACCTCATCCCCGAGGACACCTACCTGACCATTTTCTCCGAGCTGGGCTTCGTCTTCCTCATGTTCCTGGCCGGCCTGGAGCTGGATTTCCGGCTGCTGCTTCAGGGAGGGGGCGAGGGCGAGAGCCGAGGGCGGCTGCGCACCCCTCTAGGGATGGGGACGGCCATGTTCCTCTTGACCATGCTCCTGGCGGTGCCGGTCTCCTGGCTGCTGATCTCCTGGGGCATGTCCAACAGCCTCTGGATCATGATTCTCA
>JBBQIE010000512.1:0-2787 GCA_038324625.1 Anaerolineae bacterium
CGGCACCCTGGTGGCCTCCGTCGGCACCGACTACACCATACTCCTTTGGGATGTCGCCACCGGCACCGAGCTTCGCGGCATAGATCCGGACAGTGTGATGATGGACAATCTGGGATACTCGCCCGATGGGACACTCCTCGCCAGTGGGTATTTCGAGGTCATGCTGTGGGACCCGGCCACGGGCGAAAAGGTGCGGGATCTCGCCTACGACCACGCCTACGTCGCCTTCTCCCCCGACGGCAGCAAGATGGCGACTGCTCGCTCGGCGTCGGAGAACGTCTCCGGAGGCCGCGATGCCGTCACCTTCTGGGACGTGGCCACCGGGGACGAACTAAGCACCCTCAAAGGCCACACCGGTAGGATCATCGCGGTCGCCTTCTCGGGCGATGGCACTCTCCTGGCCTCGGCCGCTTCGGACACGACCGTGCGCCTGTGGGACCCCGCATCTGGGGTGGCCCTCCGCACCCTGCGCGGTCACAGCACCTCGGTCGAGAGTGTGGCCGTGTCCTCGGACGGGAGCTTGGTGGCCTCCGGCAGCATCTCCGGCGACATCCGGCTGTGGGACGCCGCCACCGGCAAGGAGTTGCTCCTGCTCACCGACCACAACAACGACGTCAACGGGCTCGCCTTCCTGGAAGATGGGCGCTTCCTCCTCTCCGCCGGGTGGGACGGAAAGCTACGCTTGTGGGACGTGGCCACCGGTGAGCGGGTCCGCACCATGAGCGCACACGAGAAGCCCATCACCGGGATCAGCCTGTCCGCCGACGGGACTCTGCTGGCAACCAGCTCCGAGGACGGCACCATCGGCATTTGGGAAGTGGATGGTGGGGAGTAGGCGCCTAGCGTCCCCGCTATCCACTAACCACCGCCCGTTTGCCGCCAGCAGGTCGTCCAGCAAGGGCTTGGCCACGTCCCAGGAGGGGACCAGGGGGTGGGCCATGAGGGCCTGCATGGCCAGCCGACGGTCGCCCTCGACGGCGGCGAGGACGGTGAGGCTCTCTTAGGCTTTGACCGCCTGGATCAGGCCTCGAATGGGCAGGGGGATGGGGCCCACCCCCTGCGGCTGGGCTCCGACGGCGTCCAGCACGCACTCTGCCTCTACCGAGGCATTGTCGGGGATGCCGTCCAGGGCGCCCTGGTTGAGCACCTGGACAATCTGACGATCGCCGGTGTTGTGGTGGATGGCGAGCATGGCCGCGAAGGCCACGTCGGCGTAGCCGCCCCCGCCGCGGCGACGCCCAGGACCCGCCCCCCGCCATCAACGCCGAGGACGATGGGGGAGCCCCATGCACCGTCCGGCGGCCACCCTGCTTGCCTGTCCGTCTCTGCCATCTCCACCAAGTTCCCGGTGCCGGCGGCCACAAGGGCCTAGACGATGGGCACTCCCGCGAAAGCGGGCCACTCACCAAGGGGCCAAGAGTGCAGCATAGTGGCCCAATGGCGCGACCGCCATAGATCGGCCGGTCCTGCCGGGACTCGCCGAGGAGTTCAGGGGCGGGTAAGGGAGCCGATTGCGTCTATCGAACCATTCCCGAGCGCAGGAATCGGACCACATCCTGCATCTCAATTCGCCCGGCGGCCAGCCCCAGCATGAAGTCCAATGCCTCTCTCTGGTCCAAGCGAATCCGAACTCCGTTGAGGTCGGCAAAGATCAGCGTAGCCACGATTGCCGTCCGTTTGTTGCCGTCGAGAAAGGGGTGGTTCAACACCAGGGAGTGCAAGAGCGCCGCTGCCTGCTGACCACATCGGGGTATGTGCCCTTCCCCATGCACTGGCCTGGGGCCGAGCCAGGGCCGACTCCAGCAGCCCCAGATCGCGTAGCACACCCTGATCGCCCATCAGCTCCGTGTGGATCTCCAGAGCCTCCGCGACGGTCAAGTACCGCATGGTATCAGTGCCGGGCAAGGTCGGCGATCAATCTCGCGTTCTCTTCCATGGCCCTCTGCAGGGCCGCCCGGAACTCGGCCTGGTCCGCCTTGGCGCACACGTAGGAAGCGACGGCCTCGCGTACCACGTCGGTTATGGAACGCTTCTCCACGAAGGCGACCATTCGCAGCCGCTCGTATTCTGTTTCCTCCAGCCGAAGGGTCATTGCCTTCATCGCCTATCTCCCCCGTGGTATCTTGCCATCAAGATACCACTGATGGAAGACCGGGTACCACAGCACGAGGGCGCAGCTCCAGGGCCCTGACGGCAACGAGGACTCGTGCTTCCGGCCCCGAGTTGCCACGAGCGCGATGGCCAACGACGCTCCGTGGCGCTGGAATGCCTGGTGACAGGTGTTATCGACATTCAGGCAGACTCCCGGATCCACCAGGCTGGAGAGACGTCATGCCCAACAGGACCAGGACTCTAGAAGTGCCCGAGGAGATACTCGACTCGGCCCGTCTGACCCTCGAGGAGTTGCGGGCGGAGCTGGCGGTGCATCTCTACTCGCAGGGGCGACTGTCTCTCGGCAAGGCGAGAGAGCTCGCCGGCATGTCATTCTGGCAGTTCCGGCAACTGTTGGGCTCCCGCGCGATACCGGCGCACTACGGCGCCGAGGAACTGGACGAGGACGTGGCCACGCTGCGGAGATTGGGCCGGCTGTGATCGTAGTCAGCGATACCTCGCCCCTCACCAACTTGGCGGCCATCGGGAGGCCGGACTTGCTTCAGAGTCTGTACGGGTCAGCTTCACGTCCCGAGTGGTGTATGGGAGGAGCGTCGGGCCGGGGCCTGCGGTGGCCCGAGCGAAGGGGTCTTGGAGCTTCGAGCTGTTCGACCACCTGCCGAAGGACCCGGAAAC
>JBBQIE010000513.1:0-2785 GCA_038324625.1 Anaerolineae bacterium
TACTCTCTCAAATCGGAGAGTAACTGCGGTACCCGGAGCTAGATCCAAGGGCTCCTCGGGAATCAGTGCCTTTCCGTCATACTTGGCGTATAGGATCCTGATCATCCAGTGATGATCTCACACCACTAAAGCTTGCTTTTAGGGTACCTGGCAAAACTAGGTTCCGTACGTAGGGGAGGGGCTTGTCCCCTCCCTCGCCCTGAAAGGGCGGAATTTGAATAGCCTGGCGCTTTAGCGCCAGGTGGGCAGTCCCACCCTCCATATCCGCCCCGAGGGGGCGGTGCCTTCCATCAATGGTCTTCAGTACCGGGAAAGTTGGGTTCCGCCCCTTCAGGGCGGGTGGGATTTTGGTGGGGGCCGCCTACCTGGCGCTGAAGCGCCAAGCTAATCAAATTTCGCCCTTTCAGGGCGAGGGAGGGGACAAGCCCCTCCCCTACGTAAAGACTGAATCAGGTGCGCTTACTCTTTGAGGTACCAATTTGGCACCTCAAACGGGAACTTGCCTCTTGACCCGCTCGCGCCGCGCCGCCAGCCACCGCGCCACGAAGGGGAGCGAGGCGAGGCCGAGGAGGACCGCGAACCAGAGCGTGGCGCCGCGGATGACCAGGGTGATCGAGCTGGCGTCCGCGGTGTCGAGGCCCTGGCCGTGGAGGAGGGCGGCGAGGGAGCCTTCGGCGGCTCCCAGGCCGCCGGGGAGCATCGAGAGCCCGCCGAGGACGTTGGCGGCGGTGTAGTTGAAGACCGAGACCAGCAGGCCCGCCTTCGGCGCGTAGTTGCGGACCACCAGCCAGAAGCCCAGCCCCTCCGCCGCCCAGGCCACCGTCGCCACCGTGGTCGCCATCACCGCCAGCCCCGGCGAGAGCAGCTCCTGGAGCAGGTCGTACATCTCGACCAGATGCGGCACGCGCGGGCCGATCACCGGCATCCGGCGCAGGATCGTGAAGACCCACTCCGCCCCCCGCCGCCAGGTGAGCAGGACGACCGTCACGATCACCCCAGCGACCCCCGAGGCGGCGATCCACGGTCCGCCCACCAGGGGGAAGGTGCCCAGGGCGATCAGCACGAACGTGCCGAGCACGTCCGTCACCCGCTCCGCCAGTACCACCGAAACCACCCGCATCGCCTTGCCGCCCCCCAGCTCCCGCACCAGCCACGCCTTCCCGAGCTCCCCCGCCTTGCCCGGCGTCACCGAGAGGAGGAACCCCACCAGGAAGACGGCGAGGCTCCGCCCTTTTGAGAGCGTCACGCCCACCCGCCGGAGGTAGATCTCCCAGCGGATCCAGCGCAGGCCGTAGTTGAAGAGCGAGAGCGCCAGCACGGGGACGAGCAGGCGGAGGTCGAAGACGCGCAGGCTGCGGGCGAGCTCGCGCGGGTTCGCGGTCAGGGCGAGTCCCACAACCACGAGCACTCCCAGGGCCAGCGGCACCAGCATCCGCCGGCCCAGCCGCTCGAGACCCGTGCCCCCTCCCTCCGGCGATCCGGCGGAAAGGGGCTTCATGTCTGCTGGGGACTCTTCGTGGGAGGGGGTGGTGCTCAGGCGGCCTTCTCGGCTTCCTGGACGGCCTCGGGATACTGCTCGAAGAGGCGCATCCACTTGCTCGTCCTGGCGTACTGCTCGATGCGGCGCTTGCCGATCGTGGGGTACCACGCGAAGTCATGGTAGAAGTAGGAGCCGAACACGAAGAAATAGACCAGCGGCGTCCGGAAGAACAGCTTCTGGAGCCCCTTCAGCGGCCCGAACCAGACGAGGTCGCCGAAGCGGGAAACCGTGTTGTCCCCCACCGAGAAGTGGAAGTTCCACTTCGAGATGTCCTCGCCCACGATCTCGATGTCCCGCGGATCGCCGACCCCCAGGCCGGCGTCGTGCGCCAGCCGGATGTAGGGGATCGACATCGGATCGAAGCCCATCATCTTGGCCGCCACCGCGTCGATCGCCACTTGGTCCCCCGAGGCCATCATGAAGTCCTTCTCAACCGGGATCATTGTCCGCGGGCCGGGACCGTTGCCGCAGGTCGTGCCGTCCATCACCGCGAACAGCCCGGAGTGGATCTCTTTCTGGATCGTCAGCAGGTCGACCAGGGTCTGGTGGATGTGCGAGTGGGTGTAGTGCCGGCGGGTGTTGAGGAGGCCGCCGAAGGCATTCTTCATCGCGCCGGTCGTGGTGGTGTAGATGTGGCACTTCACCGTCGGCAGGTGGACGATGTTCTTGCCGAGGAAGAACTCGGGGATGGTGATCCCCTCGGGGTAGATCGACGGCAGCACCAGCATCTTCCCCTTCGGCTTGTAAGTGATCCACTTGAGGTCGTCGGCGAAGCAGTTGTAGCGCACCGGCACGTCGTACTTGTCGAGCACCGGCAGGTAGCGGTTCAGCCGCTCCCCCTTCTTGGGGTCGGTGACGACCGTGTTGTTCTGCACGCAGACCTGGTCCGTGTAGCCGTCGGCGCGGAGCTTCTGGATCGTCCCCTCGAGCTGCCAGGGGGTGGTGTTCGCCCCGGGGAAGGGGAAGTGCCAGGAGATGTTGTCCTTGAGGATCGTGGTGGCGCCGGAGGCGAGATACTTCCGGACGTCGCCCATCTCCATGGTCCGTCCGACATCCTCCAGAACGGTGTCGGGCTTGGTCTTGAGAACGGCTACGCGCGCTTTGGCCATATGTGAGGTACTCCGGTGGAAGCGAATTCAAATGCATGCCGCCATGCGGCAGGGCCTGCCAGTATAACCTTGGAAGGATAACCGCGGAACCGACCCGAGACTTCCCCGGGCGGCTCAGGCTCTCGCCAGACGCTTC
>JBBQIE010000514.1:0-2780 GCA_038324625.1 Anaerolineae bacterium
AACTCCTCGTCGAGGGTCTCACCGGGATCGGGCCAGAGGCGAAACCCGGTGCGGATGTCCACGCTTGGCCGGTACTCATCCTCCATATGGATGGACAGCTCGGTTTCGGCCGGCTTCAGGCACCGAGCGCACTCCACTTCGGCAGGGGCGGACAAGTCGGCAACCACCTCGACGCCTCTGTCCGTCCGCATCAACTGGACTTGTCCCTGGAGTGGGCCCACGATACGGGCTCCCGACAGCTCGAACCCCGGCTCCTCATCCACTTGGTACTGCCGAGCCCCTCCGCTCGGCCCTTTCAGGAGTTCCGCGACATTATACCGCATCACAGCCTCCAAAAGGCCATTATAGAATTGGCGTGGGGAGGGCGGCAAACTACACGGGTAGGCCAGTCGTGGGCTATCGGCTGGGGCGGGGCGGCTCCTTGCTGGTGGCGGAATCGGCCCCCAAGCTGGCGAGCCCGTTCCGAACTTCCCTCTGTACTTCGGTGAGGTGATGGTCCAGCGCACGAAGGGCGGCGGCGACATAGTCGTCTGCCCCCTGGCGCATGGCCTCGGTCTCCGATTGGGCCTGGCGCAGAATCTGCTCGGAGCGGGCCTTAGCGGCCACGACCAACTCATGCTGATCGGTGAGGGCGCCCACGCGGCGGCGAGCCTCCTCGGTGAGCTGGTCCGCCTGTTGCTGGGCGTCGGTGACGATCCGGTCTCGCTCCTGTTGCATACGCCGAGCCCCCTTGACCTCTTCGGGGATAGCGATGCGCAACTGGTCAATGAGCTCAAGGAACTCATCCTCGTTGACCATAACCGTGGCCGTCAGGGGGACGCGCTTGGCGTGGTTGAAAAGCGATTCCAGGCGATCAACTAGCTGGATGATGTCCATCCGTTCAGCCCCCTGCGCTCTGGGAATTCGGCTCGACCGGGCAATGGAGTCGCTGCCGAAGAGCGAGGGCCACATGTCGAGGCACCATACACTCGACGTTCCCACCCGCTCTCGCCACGTCCTTCACTATGGTGGAGCTAAGGAATGCATACTCCAGGCTGGTCATCAGGCAGACAGTGTCCACCCGAGGGTCCAGCTTTCGGTTAGTCAAGGCCATCTGATACTCATACTCGAAGTCGTAAGTCACCCGCAGTCCGCGAACGATGACTTGGGCGCCTTGGGCCTGAGCGAAACCGACGGTTAGGCCCAAGTAGGGAAGGACCTGTATCTCCGGCACGTCCGCCAGGGAGTGGCGCAGGAAGCCCACTCGTTCCTCGACGCTGAACATCACGTTCTTAGCGGGCCTATCGTACACGCCGATGACGAGTTTGTCGAAGAGTTCCGCCGCTCGGCGGGCTATGTCCAGATGGCCGCGGTGGGTGGGATCGAAGGTACCCGGGTAGATGGCGACAGTCACGATTCCCTCGGCATCAGGCGGTAGCCTCGCCCCGACGCCAGAATCGGTCCACCGATTCAGCCATCAGGCGGTGCTCGGGCGAGGAGAGCTCGGGGTCGCCCTCGATGAGGCTGGAGGCGGCTTCGCGAGCCAACTCCAGGGTCCGCAGATCACTCAGTCGGCCGACGCTCAGCTCCGGCAAGCCGCTCTGCCTGGTGCCGAAGAACTGACCGGGGCCCCGCAGCTCGAGATCAATCTCGGCCAGGCGAAAGCCGTCCGACTCGCACTCGATGGCTTTGAGGCGACGCTCCCCGAGTTCTCCCGTCTGGTTGGAGAGGAGGATGCAATAGGAGCGGTGTTCCCCCCGACCGACACGGCCGCGGAACTGATGCAATTGGGCCAGGCCGAAGCGGTGCGCTTCCTCTATCATCATTACGGTGGCGTTGGGCACGTCAATGCCTACCTCGACTACCGAAGTAGCCACCAGGATATCCAGGTTGCCCTCGGAGAAGGCGCGCATGGCGGAATCTTTCTCATCGGGAGCCAAGCGCCCATGCAGGAGGCCGACGCGCAGGTTGGGGAAGATGACGTCTCGCAGCCTCTCGTATTCCTCGAGGGCGGCGCGGCTGTCTTGCGACTCGGAACCCTCTATCACCGGGCAGACCACGAAGGCCTGCCGCCCCAGCTCGATCTCGCCGGCGATGAAGGAGTAGATGCGCTCCCGCTGGGCGTCTCCCCGCCAGGCGGTGACGATCTGCTGCCGTCCCGGCGGCATCTCATCCAATATGGAGACGTCAAGATCGCCGTAGAGGGTGAGGGCGAGGGTTCGGGGGATGGGGGTGGCGCTCATGGCCAGGACGTGGGGGTGGTCGCCCTTGTCGCTGAGGCGAGCTCGCTGGTCCACCCCGAAGCGATGCTGCTCGTCCACGATCACCAGCCCCAAGTCCTGGAAGCTGACGGCCTCCTGGATGAGGGCGTGAGTGCCCACGACGATCCGGGCCTCGCCAGCGGCTATCCGCTCTTGGGCCTCGGCCTTCTCGCGTGACCCTAGGCGTCCGGTGAGGAGGAGCAGGCCGGTATCCTCTCCGTCGCCGCCGGTCTGGGACTGCAACAGCCGGGTGAGAGAGCGGTAGTGCTGCTCGGCCAGCACCTCGGTGGGGGCCATCAGGGCCGCTTGCTTGCCGTTCTCGACGGCCATCAGCATGGCCCCCAGGGCCACCACTGTCTTGCCCGAGCCCACATCCCCCTGGAGTAGTCGGGCCATGGGATGCGGCTGAGCCAGGTCCCGGCGGATCTCGTTCAGGACTCGACTTTGGGCGCCGGTCAATGAGAAGGGCAGCCGCTGTTCGAATCGGGCCGGCCAGGCGTCATCCACGGGCAGGGCCTCGCCTTCGGCCTGGCCGACCTC
>JBBQIE010000515.1:0-2765 GCA_038324625.1 Anaerolineae bacterium
TCCTCCTCAATGTGCCCCCCTGGTCAACCTCAGCGTCGCCTGTGAGGAGATGGCGGTCGAGGCCGCCCTAACCGGCGACCCGACCCTCGTCTACCAAAGCATCGCCTACGACCCCCTGACGGCAGCGGTGCTGTCGCTACGCGAAATCAAGGACATGGTTCAGGAGATGCTTCGGGTCAACCAGGAGTATCTGCCCCAATTCGCCAGCGTGGACCTCTAGGCCGGAAGGCCCGGCTTCACGCCAACCACAAAACAAGGGCGCCCAGCAAGAGTCCCAGCAGGGCCGCGTAGGGCGCGGTGCGCCTCAGCACCGCGCCCTCTTGCCCGGCTATCCCTACGGCAGAACATCCGACCACCAGCTTGGTTGGGGCGATCATGCTTCCCAGGGCCCCACCCGACGTCTGCGCCGCCAACAGCCAGGTAGCGGTCAGGCCTAACCTCTCGGCCATGCTGACCTGCAACGAGCCAAAAAGTACGTTCGAGCTGGTGTTGCTCCCGGTGGTGAAGGCCCCCAGCATGCCCACGAAGGGCGCCACTAGGGGATAGACCCGTCCCAGTGCCGTTCCGGTGGCTCGCGCCAGGGTCTGGGTCATCCCCGTGTGATCCATGACCATAGCCAGCCCGATCATGGAGAGGACCCCGAGAGAGGTGGGGACAGCAGTGCGCGCGGTCCTACGCCCGGCAGCCACCAGCGCCTCTCGTCCCAAGAGGCCCCGCCTCCACATGAATGCCGCGGTCACTGCCAGGGAAACGAGCATGACCGTCCCCGGATGCAGGAGCCAGTCCACCACTTTCGCCTCCCCGGCGGCGGTGGTCCAGCCGGCGTTAGTGGCCACGGCCGGCAAGGTCACGGCCGTACGAGGAGAGCGCAGCTCTTCGGCCACCGAGGGGACAAACGCGGGAATCGCCAAGAGCGCGGCCGTCACTACATAGGGAGACAGCCTCCCAGCCAGTCCCGAAAAGTAGACCGACTGACCGGATGCTCTCTTCCCCAGGAGCAATACCCCAACCGCCAGCCCCGCCACGCCGGCCCCCAGTGCGGCGAGCTGGCTGGGGCCGGCGATGGCCAGGATGGCTTGCACCCCGGCCATGGTTAGCCCGACCAGGCCGATACGCGCCCAGACCCCCCGAAGTCCCAGCACTCTCGCCACCGCGAAGCCGGAGGCGACACAAGCGCCGCCCAGGACGATCGCCGCCGCCGGGGCGAGTTGCCTCGCCGGAACCCCCACGATCGAAACCAGGGCCTCGAACACCACACCCATGTCCCCGAAGGTGACGGACCAGGCATGGCCAACGGCGGTCGCGACCACCGCCGTCACCGGGTTGATTCCGAGGGCCACCAGCATGGGCGACACCACCGCGAGTGGCACTCCGAAGCCGGCAATCCCCTCCAGGACGCCACTGAGGGGCCAAGCGAAGAGAAGCGCCGCCACCAAGGAATCACCCAGACGTCCCGTGAGCCAGCGCTGGAGCAGCTCAATCCCCCCGGTGGCGTTTACCACGTTGTATAGCAGCAGGGCCGCCCAGATTATGTAGAGAACGTAGAAGGAGAGTGCGAAAGCTCGAACCTGAGATACCCAGAGCACAGCCCAAGTCATGCCGAAGTGGGACCAGCCGATGGCGATTGCCAGTGCCAGCCCCAGGGCCCCAGCGGCGCTGCTGCTCCAGCGTCGCCCGAGCATGAGCACCAGGACAGCGATCAGCGGCATGGCCGCCCATACTGACGTCAGCGTCGGCAAAGCGACCTCTCCGGAGGTTGCCCGGGAACTGCCCTCCCCCAGAAGGCTACTTCAGCGGTGGATGATTGGGGTCCGCTCACCGTGGGGCCAGCCCCAGTCTTTCGTGAGGAATGTGACATCTCCGAGGCAAGTACGAGCCGGTCCCGTGACGAGCCAGGGCGTCAGGCGGACTGCCGCGGGCGCGTCTCCCTCAGCAAGCCGCGGCTGAAGCGAGCCGCCGCCTCCGCCGGAGCCTCGGAGTTCGCGACCAGGTCTATCAATGCACTGCCGACGATAGCGGCGTCGGCGACCCCGCGCAAGGCGGCTATCTGCTCCGGTCTGGAGATGCCGAAGCCCACCGCTACCGGAGAAGGTCCAGTGGACCGGACTCTCTGCACCAGATCCCCGACTCCGGAAGGAAGCGAATCACGGGCCCCGGTGACTCCTAGTCGGGTGGTGACGTAGATGAACGCCGCCCCCCGGGCCTGTTGCCTGGCAATGCGCTCCACCGGTGTGGTGGGGGCCACCAGAGGTACGATACCGATGCCCCGCTCCCGACAAGGCCGGTCCAGCTCTTCCGCTTCTTCGAGAGGCAAATCGGGCACTATCAGCCCATCCACCCCAGCGTCTCGAGAGGCAACGACGAACGCCTCCGGCCCATACTGCACGATGGGGTTGTAGTATCCCATGAACAGCAAGGGGACCGACGGCCCGGCCTTTCGTAGGTCGGCACCCACCTGCAGACATACCTCCGTCGTTACCCCCTGGGCCAAAGCCCGGGTCGCCGCTGCCTGAATCGTGGGTCCATCGGCCAGGGGGTCGCTGAACGGCACCCCGAGTTCGATGGCGTCCACTCCCGCTTCCACTAGAGCCGCTCCTACCTCACAGGTGGCCGCCACCGAGGGAAACCCAACGGTCAGATACATCACTAGGGCCAGACGCCCATCGCGCCGGGCGGCTTCCAGCGTCGAGCTGATTCTGTTCGCGGAGCCCAGATCAGCCATTGATGCCCTCCAGCAGAGGAAGCACTGCTTCCAAGTCTTTGTC
>JBBQIE010000516.1:0-2753 GCA_038324625.1 Anaerolineae bacterium
CCGGGTGTGGTCTCAGCATGTACCTTGGCATAGCTATCATCCAGGGTCACGTTGGCCGTCTCTATAGTGAGGACTCCCCCCTTGGGCATGGCATCTCGGGCGTTCACCACCAGATTGGCCAGCATCTGCTCGATTTGGCCTCGGTCCGCCATGGTCGCCCCTAGGTCCGGGGCCGGTATGGCCACCAACTCCACGTCCTCCCCGATCAACCGGCGCAGCATCCGGTCCATATCCAGGATCAGGTGGTTCAAGTTCAGGACCTTGGTCTCCATAACCTGTCGGCGGGAGAAAGCCAGCAATTGGCTGGTGAGGTCCTTGGCCCGCCGAGCCGCCTTCAGCACTTCCTGCAGGTCCGACAGAGCCGGGCTGTCGCTGCCCTCGAGCTGAGCCACGGCAAAGTCGGCATTCCCGATGATGACCGTCAGGAGGTTGTTGAAATCGTGGGCAATTCCGCCGGCGAGGCGGCCCACTGTCTCCATCTTCTGCGACTGTAACAACTGCTCCTGCAACCGCTTCCGCTCGGTGATGTCGCGGCCCACCGAGACCACCGTGGGCACCCCATCCAACTCGAACAGGTGCGCGCTTACCTCGGTAGGTACCCGCCTGCCCCCCTTGGCGATGTGCGCCAGTTCGAAGACGACGTGGCCCTCCGCTATCAGCTTCTCGATGGCCGGCCCGGCCTTGACTGGGTCCTCCGGTGCCTCGATGTCCCGCGGCGACAGGCACAATAGCTCTTCGCGGGAGTAGCCCAGAGTGGCGCAAGCGACGTCGTTGACCTCCACAAACCGGCCCGGTATGCCCTCGGGAGTGATGTCGTGTACGAGGATGGTGTCGTTCACGCTGTTGTAGAGCATCCGGTAGCGGGCCTCACTGGTGGCCAACTCCGCCGTCCGCTCCCGCACTCGGTTCTCCAGTTCCGCCTGCACCTCGCGCAGGCTATTCTCCACTTCCTTGCGCGCGGTCACGTCTCGGAGGACCACCAGCCGGCCCATCATCCGCCCCCGTCGGTCTCTGAGAGGGGTGAAGCGTAGATCAAAGTACCGCCGGCGCTCGCCGATCGGCAGCTCCACTTCCGCCTCCACCAGGTTCGGCCCCTGGCACAAAGCCACCAAGTCCGGCCAGCGGCCCAGGATATCGGCCACCGGCTTCCCCAGCACCTCCATCGCCCCCATCCCCACCACGGACTCCGATGCCGGGTTGGCGTCAACCACTCGGCCGCGGAGGTCGAGGACGAAGACGGCGTCGTTCACGTGTTCGATAACTGCTTCTCGAGCAATGGGAGCGATGTCCAACAACTGTAGGCCGAACAGCCCCCAGGCCAGGGCGATGCTGGTGATGGTGAAAGCGAAGGGGGTGAGGTCCAATCCCGCCAGGAAAGGGAGTCCCAAGAGGTGGACAACGTTACCCACCCAGGGAGCAATCGCCGCGATCAGCACCGCCAGAGACTGGCGGCTGTAGAACTCACTGGAATAGGTAGCCTGGCGCAAGAGGAGGACGCTGCCGCCGAACAAGAGCACGTAGGCGTAAGCGGTATACAGCCAGTAGGCCGGTCCGCGTGCCTTCGTCAAGACCGAGAGTGGCCCGCTCGTGTCCAACTCCAGAACCCGCCAGAAGAGGTGATGGCTCTCATTGGTAGCGATCAGAATGAGGGCCGCTATGGGAATGGCGGATAGGAGAGAGACACCCCGGAGACCGAACCAGCTCCTATGCCCAGTATAGAGAGCGGCAAAGAGAAAGAAGGCGACCGGCACTGCCGTCACCCCGATGTACTTAAACCCAGTGAAGAACACCTTTCCCGATAGATCTGTGGCCGCTATTTCCAGGGCGTATGCCAGCGACCATACTGCTACTGCCAGCATGAGAGCCGCCGCCGGCAGCGCCCCCCGAGTGGAGCGATGCCGCAGGGCAAAGAATCCCAGCCCCAGGCTCACCATAGCGCTGAGAACCAGCGGCGCCTCGACCAGACTGAATCTTAGCAATGCGAGGACTCCCGGTAGGCTACCTGGCCCTAGGCCCGTCGCCCAGGATGGATGCGAGATTGGTGCCGATAGCCCACGTTGCTAACGGCACCATTCACTCAAGGATTCTAGTGCAAACCGTTGCCGCCCGCCACCACCGGTTCGAGCACAGACTCCCGCGGGGCCGCTGCCCGACCGGTCGGGGCTCCCTCCGGGGGACGATCATCGGTCAGGCGGAACCTGGCCGCCAGCCGGCGCATTCCCTCCGCCTCTCCCGCCAGGCTCTGAGCCACGGCCGTGACTTGCCGCACCTGGAGCGACAGCTCCTGAGCGGCGGCCGCCACTTCCTCCGCCCCGGCGCTGGCCTCCTCGGAGATGGAGGCTACCGAGGTCAACGACTCGCTCACCTGACTGCTGGATGCCGCCATTTCCTCGGTTGAGGCGGAAGACTCCTCCACCACCGCCGAGACTCGTTCCACTTCCTGCATCATACTGTCGCTGGCCTTCGCCAGACGCTCCCCGGTCTCGCCGATGGCCCCGATCTGGCCGGCGATGGCCTCCACCGCCGCCTCCAGCTTCCGGATGACCTCACCCGCCTGCTCGGCCACGGACACCCCTTTGTCCACTTGTTCCCCACCGGCGGCCATAGAGGCCACCGCCTCCCCGCTGCCGGACTGGACCGCCGCGATCAGGGCGGCGATCTCCTGAGTGGCCCGGGCGGAGCGCTCCGCCAGCTTGCGCACCACATCGGCCACCACCCCGAAACCACGTCCCAGCTCCCCGGCTCGAGCCGCC
>JBBQIE010000517.1:0-2753 GCA_038324625.1 Anaerolineae bacterium
TCGTGTGAGGATGGAATGGGTTGGGGTGGCCCTGGGATGAGTGCCGGCAGGCGACAGGAGGCGTGGGGCCATGAAGCGACGACGAGTGGTTGTTCTGGCAGCGGCGTTCTGCCTCGGCGCCTGCGGTGGGCTGCCGGTGGGGACGGGATCAACCCCTTCACCCGAGGAGACGCCGAGTGAGGCGGGCACTCCCATCCCCACCTCTAGGCCGAAGCCTACCGTAAATACCACCGGTAGTCCTGAACCGGAGATGGAGATCATGGGCATAGAGGACGTGCCGTCGAAGGCGCTGGAGCCGGTGCAGGCGGCGGTTGATGACCTGTTGGCGCGGCTGTCCCTGGCGCCGACCTCGACGATCGCGGTGCGGAGGGTCGAGCCGAGGGAGTGGGCGGATGCCTCTCTGGGATGTCCCCGTCCGGGGATGGTGTACGCCCAGGTGATCACCCCCGGCTACTTGGTGGTGCTGGAGGTGGATGGGGCGGACTACGAGCTCCACACCGACGCCGGTCACCGGGTGGTGCTCTGTGAGGAGCCGGCGGTGCTGGGCACTCCTATCGAGGCCGCAGCGAAGGGGAGCTCAACCAGCCAACCGCAGTAGGGCGGCACGGAATGCGCCTGGACACACGCGGTCGAGGGACGAAAATCTTCATGGTGGGCTCACGTGGAAGGGGGCCATGACAGGTGTGCCTCCCTCCCGGACGGCTCCAGCAACTCCCGCGAGGCCGCTAGCCCCCAGGGCTCTACTCGGGCGCTTCCCTCAATCTCCAGAGCACGTCATCCTGTAGGGCCTGGGGCACACCCGCTGCCGCAATCGACCGCTGTAGGAAAGGAAGGTTACACCCGTGGGTTGCCATGAAGGCGGCGATGGGCTGATACCGATCGGGACGTTGGCGACGGAGCTCGGTGATGAGCCGGAGCTCCAGCGCCACCGTGGGCACGGAGTAGGGTCCGCAGGCGAGGAGAGTGTGGTGCTCCCAGGGGCCGCATCCGAAGGCCTCGATGTAATCGAGGTCGGACAGCACCTCCACCGTACTGAACTCGACCTTAATGCCGTCAACGTCATGCGCGCAGTAGTACTGCCGGGAAGGCTCGAGCCAGGTCGGGATGGACAGGCTCGCATACGATGATAGGGCCGCCGAGAACATATCCACGGCAACCCGCTCCCTGACCAGTATGTCCACATCTGCCGCCGGCAGAGACACGCCGTGCAGCACGGCCGCGGCCGTGCCTACCAGGCGCCACTCGAGGTGAGAACAAACAGGCAGCGCCTGATCGAGGACAGCGACAAGTGTGTCCTGAAGCCGGTCGCGATCGAGCCATGCAGTGGGATGGTCCATGCCGCCTCCATTAGTAGAGTTTCGCCGCTCGCCGGCCGAGGGGGGGGTGCTGGCCTCTGCCACTACCCTGAGAATCTCCTCCACTGTGGCTCGGGGATCATAACCGATCAACAGGCCAGGCGCGCATCGCGTTTGGAGATAGCGCCGGCTGGAGCTTCTTCCCAGAGGTGGCCTCACCGCATCACTCGCAGGCGCCCCTCGCGCAGCTCCCACACCTCGGTGGCCACCCGCCTGACGAAGGCCCGGTCGTGGGCCACGGCCAGGACGGTGCCGGGGAACTGGAGGAGGGCCTCCTCGAACCGCTCTCGGCTGGGGATGTCCAGGTGGTTGACGGGCTCGTCCAGGAGCAGGAGGTTGCAGCCGCGAGCCACCAGCAGGGCCAGCATCAGCCGGGCCCGCTCCCCGAAGCTGAGGCTGCCGATGGCGGTGAAGACCTCGTCCCCGGTGAAAAGGAAGAAGTGCAGGAAGGAGCGGACCCCGGACTCGTCCCGGTCCACTGCCTGGGCTCGGATGAGGTCGTAGGGGGTGCTCTCCGGGTCGAGGGACTCTTGCTCCTGGGCCAGGTAGCCCATCCGCACCCCTCGACCGAGGACGGCCCGGCCGGAGGTGGGCTCCAGCTCGCCGGTGATGATCCTCAGGAGGGAGGTTTTGCCGCGGCCGTTGGGCCCCATGAGGACCGCCCGCTCCCCGTGGGCGAGGATGGCGTTCAGCCCCTCGAACAGGCATAGATCGTCGAAGGAGAGGGACAAGTCCTCCAGGCGCAGCACCTCGCGGGCGCCGTCGGCGTCGCCGGCCAGGTCCAGCTTCATCTGCCACTGCTGTCCCGGCTTCTCGATGTGCTCCTCGGTGAGGAGCCGCTCGATGCGGCGCTCCAGGTGCTTGGCCTGAGCCACGGTGCCGCTGGCCTGGTCGGAAAAGTAGCCCTTGGCGAACTTGTCCCCGCTGTCTCCCTTGCCCCCTTTCTTGCGGACGGCCAGGCCGCGCACCCGCCGAGCCGCTTGGCGCAGGCGGGCGATCTCATCCTGCTGATCCTGATAGGCCTGCCATTGCTGGGCCGTCTCCTGCTCGCGGGCCTCCAGGTAGGCGGAGTAGGGGCCGGGATAGGCGCGGAGCTCGTGGGTAGCCGGGTCCAACACCAGGGTCTGAGTGGTGACGGCATCGAGGAAGGCCCGGTCGTGGGAGACCACCAGGGCGGCGCCCTCGAAGGCCCGCAGCCAGTCCTCCAGCCAGGCCAGGACCTCCACGTCCAGGTGGTTGGTGGGCTCGTCCAGGAGGAGCAAGCCGGGGTCGCGGGCCAGGAGGCCGGCCAGGCCCAGGCGGGTCTTCTGGCCGCCGCTGAGCTTCTCCACCGGGAGGTCGCGAGGGACCTCCGCCAGCCCCAGCCCGGCCAGGACCTCCTCCAGGCGAGCCTCGAGC
>JBBQIE010000518.1:0-2749 GCA_038324625.1 Anaerolineae bacterium
GCGTTCACCAGGGCCGTCAGTTCCGTCACCCGCCTCGACTTCACGCAGACTCCGTCGGCGAAGCAGGCGGCGCCGCAATCGGTGCAAGGGCCAACCCCCCAGTCGGCCAGATACTCCAGCCGGGTCTCGGCACCCTGCCGCTCCGCCCCGTCCAGAGCCGCCCGGACCAGGCGATGCGTCAGGCCCTGTTCCCGTCTGGGACTGCCCACCAGACCAATCACCGCAACCACTTCACCACCTCCCCATCTCGATACGCTCACCGATGGCTCGGTACTGGTCCAGAATGAAAGCAAAGGGACGCAGCCGGTCAATGTCGAGAGAGCCGTCCGGGAGCAAAACGTCGGAGTCCACCTGCTGAGCCACTACCTCACCGGTGAAGAGGTCGTGGTCGCCGATACGGGTGACCTCCAGTAGCCTGCACTCCAGGTTCACCGGGCATTCGGCGATCAGAGGTGGCCGAACCAAGCTAGCGGCGACAGGGCTGAGGCCGGTGAGAGCGAACTTGTCCACCTCCCGACCGCTAACCCGGCCACACATAGTCACTTTGTCAGCAATGTCAACCGTGGGCAGGTTGACGACGAACTCCCCCGACTCCCGGATCAAGCCGTAGGAGTACCGTTGCGGGCGAATGGCAATTCCCACGATCACCGGCGACTGGATACTTATGTTGAATACCTCGCCCAGAGTGATGATGTTGGGCACACCCTCGGACGAAATGCAGGTGATGAGCGCCGCCGGGCTGGGGTACACCGGACGGTAGCATTGAGGCAGTATGACCTTCGAGCCCAACAGAACCCTCCCAGTGGTGCCGCGCGGTGACAGGACAGCCTATCAGACCGTCCGCTCAGCGGCAACCGCTGGACCTCGGCGCTCTCGCTCCAGGAACTCACGGGCGCATCCCGCCAGCAAGGCCGCCCCCACCGGAAGGGCCTCCTCATCAATGGTAAAGGTGGAGCTATGCCCGCGACTGGGGGTGGCGCCATCGGCGGTTACTCCCAGTCGGAAGAAGCACCCCCGGGCCTCTCGGGCCAGCAGCGAGAAGTCCTCGGCGCCCATGCTGGGGTCAATGTCCTCTACCGAGCCTTCCCCGAGTATGCCCGTCGCCACCGTACGGACCAACCGGGTCAAGTCGGAGTCATTAACAGTGACCGGATAGCCCGCGGTAATGGTGACCTCGCAGTCTCCCCCCAATGCCCGCGCCACGCCGGCCAACCTCTCCAGCTCCGAATGCACCGACCGGCGAGTGCCCTCGTCCAGAGTCCTGATGGTTCCGGTGAGGGTGACGCTGTCCGGTATGATGTTGGCTCGCGTGCCTCCTCGGACTGTTCCCAGGGTCACCACCGCCGAGTCCAACGGATTCACGGTGCGAGACACGATCCCCTGCATGGCGGTCACCACTTGGGCGGCGATGAAGATGGGATCTCGTCCCATGTGGGGCTGGGCCGCGTGAGCGCCCTTGCCGCTAACTTCCAGTCGCAGGGAGTCCGCTGCCGCCTGGATCGGCCCCGCTCTCAGCCCCACTCGGCCGGTGCTCAGTTCGGTGATGACGTGAAGGCCGAAGACGGCGGACACCCCCTTCATGGCCCCGTCCTCGATCATCCGCGCCGCCCCCGAGAGACCTTCCTCGTCGGCGCTCTCCTCACTGGGCTGGAAGAGGAGGCGAACCGTCCCTTCCAGGTTCATCCGAGAGAGCAAGGTAGCCGCCCCCAGCAACATGGCCACGTGGGCGTCGTGCCCGCAGGCATGCATGAGGCCCCGCCTCTCCGAGGAGAAGGGAAGACCGGTGGCCTCCTCAATAGGCAAAGCGTCCATGTCCGCTCGGAGAGCCACTATCGGCTCACCCTCTCCCAGCTCCGCCACCAGGCCGGTTCGCCCCACTCCAACGCGGACCCTCCACCCCAGCCCCGTCAGCACCGATTCAGCCAGAGCGGCGGTCCGCTCTTCCTGGAACCCCAGTTCCGGCCAGCGGTGTATCTCCCGCCGCCACGAGGAGAGTTCAGGCAGTATCCCTTGCGCCTCGCCCAGCAATTCCCGATCAGGCATCAACACCCCTCTGTACCGTGTCCGCGGCCCGAGTCCCAGTCAGCGGTCCCCATCGTCGAGCTTCAGCTCCTGGTGGATGGCCAGCACTGCCGCCTCCAGATCCTTCTCCTCCAGGACGCAGGAGAGGTTGTGCTCGGAAGAACCCTGGGCGATACAGATCACATTGATACCCCGTGATCCCAAGGCGCTGAACACCTTCGCGGCGATCCCGGGAGTACCTTTCATGGCCGCGCCCACCACCGCCACTACCCCAACCGAGGGCTGAACCCAGATCTCGTCAATGTCCTTCCGGGCCCGTTCCAGGACGAACTCCGCCTCCAGGGCGGCGTCCGCCCGTTCCGCTGAGGCCGTCGGCACCACGAAGCAGATGTTCTGTTCCGAGGAGGACTGGGTGATGACCAAGACGCTGATGCCCTCTTTGGCCACGGCCGAGAACACCTTGGCGGCGATCCCGGGCACGCCCAGCATCCCCCGGCCCTGCACCGTGACCAGGCTGAGGCCCTTCATGGCCGTGATACCGCGTATCCCGTCTCTCGATCCCTCGGCGGAGCCCTTGATGAGGGTCCCGGGATGATCGGGGTTGAAGGTATTCTTGGTGCGAATGGGGATGCCGGCGTCCTGAGCGGGAAGCATGGTCTTGGGGTGCAGCACCTTGGCCCCGAAGTAGGCCAATTCAGCCGCCTCCGCATATGACACCTCAGGCAGG
>JBBQIE010000519.1:0-2739 GCA_038324625.1 Anaerolineae bacterium
GTCGGTTGCGTGTAGCCGCGGCTGCTGGAGGTGAACTTTTGTTGGAGAGCGTGCGAGATATCGCCATAGTGGTTTTGGCCCTGGAGTCCATTGTCATCGGTGCGGTGCTGATCATCACCCTGCTTCAGTTGCGAAGCCTGACCAGACTCCTTCAGGAACAGATCGCCCCCATGCTTGACACGGCCGGCGATACTGCTACTATAGTGAAGGGAACGGCGGACTTCGTCAGCGACAGCTTGGTCCAGCCCACCATTCGGGCGGCAGCCTTCGTGGCTGGAGCCAAGAAGGCCGCGCAGTCCCTGTTTGGCAGCAAGACTAGCGTTTGATAGGAGGTTAGTATGGGTAACATGAACAAGGGTTTCTTCACCGGGTTCCTACTGGGGGCCGCCGCCGGCTACGCCGCCGCCCTTCTCACCGCCCCCGAGTCCGGGGAGCAGTTCCGCGATGACATCCGCACTCGCGGCATCCAGCTCAAAGAGCAAGCCCAGGATCTGACCGAAGAGGCGCAGTTGCGCGCCCAGGAACTGGAGAAGAAGGCGGAAGCGACCATCGAAGAAGAGCGCCGCCGTCTCGAGCAAACCCTGGCCGAACAGAAGAAGAAGGCCGAGGAAGTGGTGAAGCGAGCCGGCGACGTGGCCGAGGATGCCGCGCGCCGGGTGCAGGGTGGCGACTCCTAAGGGCCACAAGCTAAGCCGCTTCGCTCGTAGCCCCCGATCGTTTCTAGAGCCCCGAGGCAGGGACCACACTCCGGTCCCTGCCTTTTGTGTGCCTCTGCCCGAAGGCACGCCCCGTTGCGTCGCCTCAGACGGCGACCGGGACCCCCTGCCGCAGGGATTCCTCGATGGCCAACGCCACCGCCGTGGCCGCGCGGCCGTCGGCGCCGCCCACCGTGGGCTCCTGGTCCTCCAACACGCAGGTCACGAAGTGACGCAGCTCCTCGCGGAGGATCGGCGGCTGTTGGTCATAGAGATTGGGACGGAAAGTAGGATCCAGAACCTTGAGCTGCTGCCCGTTGTGTACGAAGGCGCCCTGCTCGTGGAGCTCTATGTCCGCTTTCCCCGACGTGCCGATCACCTCCAGCCGGAAATCGAACCGGGTAGGAAGGCTGTCGGGCAAGATCCAGTTGCTCTCCACGCAGCCGATGCTGCCGTCGGAGAACTTCAGGGTCGAGACCACCACGTCGTCAACTCCCAGGTCGGTGAGCACCTTGCGGGCAGAGAGAGCGTAGACGCTCTCGACCTCGGCCCCGCCCATCCAGCGCATGGCATCTATGTCATGCACCTGCAGGAAAAACGGCAGGGTCACCCGTCCTGCCAAGCGCCGGGCCCCGGAGATGAGGTTATTACGCCGGGCATACATGTACACCAAGTCCCCCACCTCGCCCGCCGCTACCGCCTCGTGTACCAGGTAGTAGCGGGGATCGAAGCGCAGGGTGAAACCGACCATGAGCTTCACACCGGCCTCTTCGGTGGCAGCAATGATCTGGTCGCAGCCTTCGATGGTGGTGGCCAGGGGCTTCTCCACCAGCAAGTGCTTCCCCGCCTGAGCCAGAGTCATCGCCGGCTCCACGTGCGCCCCATCCGGGAGGCAGATGCTGGCGGCGTCGAACTCCACCTCATCGAGAAGCTGCTCCAAAGAGCGGTAGCAGGGGACCCCATACTGCTCCCGCACCCATTGCCGGCGGCGATCGTCAGCCTCTACCGTGCCGGCAAGGGTCACATTGGGGAGGCCGTGGTACACGGTCGAGTGCATGCTCCCCATCATGCCCATGCCCAATACCGCCACTCTCAATTGCTCCACTCCGCACCTCCCGTGGGTGTCTCATTCTCGCAACAGTCGGGCAGCCATGGCCGTTGCTATCGCCTTGATGCCCGTCCGAATCGCCTCTTCGTCAAAGCAGAAAGCCCGATTGTGCAGGGGAACCACCGGCGCCCCCGGAGTGGTGCATCCGATCTTCAGATAGAGGCCGGGGATGCGCTCCGAGTAGCAGGCGAAGTCCTCGCTGGTCATGGCCCGCTCCAGAGAGGCCACCACCGTCTCCCCTCCCAGGGCTCCGGCCACTGCCTCCCGAGCCGAGGCCGCCAACCCGGCATCGTTCATGACCGGTGGAATCAAGGGGAAATAGTCGAGTTCGTAGGTGGCGCCGAAGGCCCGCGTCACCCCCTCGAACACCGCCGTCATCCTTCGCGGAACTCCTTCTCGAAGAAGCTCCGCCGAGTTGGCCCTCACCGTCCCGGTTATGTCCACCCGATCGGCGATCACGTTCCTCCGGTCGCCGCCGCGGATAGTGCCCACGCTCAGCACCAAGGGTTCGCTCGGGGAGGTTTGTCGGGACACGATCGTCTGCAACATGCTCAGTATGTGGGTCACGGTCACGATGGAGTCCACCCCATCCTGGGGAGCGGCCCCATGCGCGGACCGGCCGAAGACCGAGGCCACGAAGCTGGCTCCCCCGGCCATGGCCGGGCCCTCTTCGATGCCCACCTGCCCAGCAGGGAGCCAGGGCCACAGGTGCAACCCGTAGATGGCGGAGACCGACTCCAAGACCCCGTCGCGGATCATGAGCTCAGCTGCCGGAGTCGCCTGAGCGGCCTCCAGGTAAGGTCGCTCTCCCTCGTCTTCGACCTTCGGCCTCTCCTCCGCCGGCTGGAAGATGAGCCGGACCGATCCGGGTAGGGAGTCCTTTACCGCCGCCAGGGCCCTAGCCACGCCCACGACAATGGTGGTATGGGCGTCGTG
>JBBQIE010000520.1:0-2736 GCA_038324625.1 Anaerolineae bacterium
GGCGCGGGGCCGGTTCACGACGGTCCGCCCGAGGGGTCAACATGGCCGGACGGGCGCTCGGCGGCCCAGACGTCGCGGCCCCTGAGGTAGCCCGCTCGACGACGAGCTTTCGCGTTTCCGCCCCTTTCGTGGCGTTCGCGATCCGAAAGCGTTCGCGATCCGGACACCTTCGTGATCCAAGCGCCCAGCCGACTTCGCGATGGAGGGGTTCATGGACCAGCTTCCCCCTGACCGACATGGCCATATGGAGCCGGACGGCCTAGAATCCGACTTGAGCCGCTTGATGGCCCAACTGAGCCGGGGCAAAGGCGTCGCCCGGCAGGCCGCCCGCGAGGGCCTGGTGCGCTTGGGTTGGCGGGCCCTCCCGGCCCTGATCGAGGCCCTGGGCGGGGGGGACCATCACCTGCGCTGGGAAGCGGCCAAGGCCCTGCAGGAGATCAACCTCCCGGAAGCGGCCCCCACCCTGGCGGAGGCCCTGCGGGACGAGCACTTCGACGTCCGCTGGCTGGCGGCGGAGGGCCTGATCCGGCTGGGAGAGCCGGCCTTGAGGCCGCTTCTGGAGGAGCTGTACCGGCACCCAAAGTCCTACTTGTTGCATGAGGGGGCGGCCCACGTGCTGCGCTCCCTGGACAAGGAGGGAAAGGCCCCGGGCACCAAGGAGGTGCTGCAGGCCGTAGTCGGCTCGGCCCCGGAGGTGACGGCGGCCGAGGCGGCGCGGGCCGCTTTGGACCGGCTGGGGCCGGAGTGAGGAGCCTCATCTGCCGGGGCCGGATGGATCCCCGAGCGAAAGGAGCCTAGTGACATGGACGTTCCCATAGGCGTGGAAGTGAAGTGCGCCGACGAGGTCTGCGGCCGATCCACCTACGTGGTGATCAACCCGGCCACCGAGAAGATAACCCACTTGGTGGTGAAGGAGAGGGCCTTCCCCAACCAGCAGCGCCTAGTGCCCATCGAGGAGGTGAGCGAGGCCACCCCTCAGATGATCCGGCTGCGCTGTACCACCGAGGAATTGGCTGCCAAGAAGTTCTTCCTGGAACGGGAATACATCGAGATGCCGCCGATCGAGGCCTACGCCTACGCCCCCGGGGAGATGATGTTTTGGCCCTATGTCCTACCGGACCCTGAGCTAATTGACCCCGCCATCAAACACGAAAACATCCCGGAGGGGGAACTGGCCATCCGCCGCCACACGCCGGTGCTGGCCACTGACGGCTCGGTGGGCCGGGTGGATGAGTTCCTGGTGGACCCGACGGCCGGCGGCATCACCCACCTGGTGTTGCGGCACGGACATCTGTGGGGCCAGAGGGACGTCACCGTCCCCGTTTCCGCCATCGCCCGCTTGGAGGAAGAGGCGGTACACCTGAAGTTGAGCCGGGAAGAGGTGGGCAAGCTGCCCTCGGTGCCGGTGCGGCGTTGGTGGGCCTAGGTCCCTACCCCTTCGGGCGCGTTCGACAAATCAGCATCAAAGTGGAGCAGAACGCATGAATCGAGAGCCCCTCATCCGCCTGGCCCACAACGCCGCTTGGGTGGTCGTGGTCGTCATCAGCCTGGTCGCCAAGACCCCCTCCCTTCTTCCCGCCACCCTGGCCCTGATCCTGGGCATCATCGTGTTCGCCGGGGGGCTGGCCGTCTTCGGCTGGGCCATGGCCTATCTGCGGCAGGAGGTCCGGGGGATCATCGAGCCCGTCTCCGAGAGGTTCCTGGAGGTGGGGCCCTACCAGTACGTCCGCCATCCCCTCTACCTAGGAGTCATCATTGCCCTGATTGGGCTGGCCCTGGCGCTCCAAAGCCTCTGGGGGGTGGTGGCCACGGTAGTGCTCTTCATCCCCCTGTCCATCTATCGGGCCCGCCTGGAGGAGTCGGCCATCGCCCGGCGGTTCGGGTCCCGCTGGAAGGACTACGTCCGCGACACCAGTTTCATGTTTCCGCCTCTGTACTGAGGTCGTAGGAGATCGTCCCGACCACCCAACAGGTGCCCGGCGCTGTCCGATTCCATAAACTTGCGCCGGGCACTCAACTATGCGACTCTCGTCCATAGGATATTGGCTCCGCGGCTTTTCGCCGTGCCTGGAGCACGATTCCCCCAAGGATAAATCACTCTACTCAGTCCGGATCTGAGATGCCTCAACCGGAGGTGCAGTAGACCGCCCATCGGACGGGCTTTTCCCCCACAAGAAGGATCTGAACCATGCCACCTCCCATTATCCGGGCCCAGAACATCCACAAGACCTTTCGCAACGGTCAGATCCAGGTACACGCCCTCCGGGGGATTGACCTGACCATCGCCCCCGGCGAGATGGTGGCGGTGATGGGGCCGTCGGGCTGCGGCAAGACCACTCTCCTCAACTGTCTCTCCGGGCTGGACAGCTTCGACCAGGGCGAGGTCTGGATCGAGGGAACTTCCCTGGCCCAAATGAGCGACCGGGCGCGCACGGACTACCGGGCCCGGCGCATGGGCTTCGTCTTCCAGACCTTCAACCTGCTCCCGGTGATCAACGCGGCGGAGAACGTGGAACTGCCGCTCCTGCTCTCCGGAGTCAAGCCCCACGAGGCCCGCCGCCGGGCTCTGGACGGGCTGGCGGCGGTGGGTTTGAGCGACCGGTCCAACCATCGCCCGGCGGAGCTTTCCGGTGGCCAGCGCCAACGGGTGGCTATCGCCCGGGCCCTGGCCAACCAGCCCGCCATCGTCTGGGCGGACGAGCCGACCGGCAACCTGGACAGCCAGTCGGCCCAGGA
>JBBQIE010000521.1:0-2734 GCA_038324625.1 Anaerolineae bacterium
AGACCCTAAAGGTCTTAGAGACCTTTAGGGTCTGCCCGCCAGCGGCTCCCGAACGTAGCGCGGTATCAGGCAGGGACGCCCGGTCGAGTTCACGCACACATGGGCCGTATGCCCCTCGGCCAACAGCCGGTCGGGGTCGGCCGCCGATCGAACCTCGTACACGAAGCGGATGCTCCGGCTCCGCAACTCCGCGATCCTGGTGCGAATCACGAGCAGGTCATCATACCGGCAGGAGACGTGGTACTTGGCCCCTGCCTCGGTCAACGGCATACCGTAGCTGCTAAAGAAGCCTCCCGGACCGTCCCCTACCACCGCTCGAAAGTACTCGGATCGCCCCACCTCAAACCACACGAAGTAGTTGCCGTGGTAGGCCACCCCCTGGGCATCGGTCTCGGCGTACCTAACCCGAACGGTAGTGTCCACCACCGGCACACCGGATTCAGCCAAACTCCGCCTCCGTCGTTCTCATAGCGAGGGCGCGAACCGGTATCCCATCCCTCGCTCGGTCAGGATGTATTGGGGCCGACTCGGATCGGCCTCGATCTTCGCCCGCAAGTAGTGGATGTAGGTCTTCAGGTGCCCCGAGTCCCTCGACGTGTCCTCGCCCCACACCCGATCGAGGAGGGTCTCGGAATCCACTACCTCGCCCGCGTGAGCCACCAGCACCGAGAGCAGCCTCTGCTCCGTGGGCGACAGATTATCAGCCGGCTTCCCATCAATGATGACCCGGCGCTTGGCCAGATCAATACTCAGGCGTTGATCCACCGTCAGCAGCGATTGCATCGGTGGCGTCGTCCCCTCGACCGATCTACGCATGACCGCTTTGACCCGGGCGATGAACTCCGCTATGCCGAATGGCTTGGTAATGTAGTCGTCCGCTCCCAGGTACAGGCCCCGGGCAATCTCCTCATCCTTGGTGCGCGCCGTGACGATGAGGATGGGGGTGTTGGACATCTCCCGAATGCGTTCACAAACGGTCCAGCCGTCCATACCCGGCATCATTATGTCCAAGATCACCAGGGCCGGCTCCGACTCGTAGAATCGGCGCAGGCCGTCCTTGCCGTCCGACGACACCAGCACCTCTAGACCCTCATGCTCGAGGGCCAATCGAAGCATGGTTGCCAGGTCTCGGTCGTCGTCAACCAGCAGGATGGCTCTGTCCTCGCCCTCACCGCCCACGTTCGCCTCCACCCGATAGCCGGGGCAGAGGTAGTCTATGGGTCCCGGGCAATCGCGTCAAAGGGAAGCGGCAAGCCCTTGCTCCCCTTTTCCTCACTATGCTAGACTCGCACCCATGCATCTGACTGCCACCGATCATCTCTCACTCCAAAACACTTCCTGTGCGCCGGTTCTGCGATTCCCAGACCTGGAGCGAACCGGGACCATCACTCACGCCCTGCTCACCCGCCTGGGCGGGGTCAGCGCCTCACCGTTCGACTCCCTCAACGTGAGCCTGAGCGTGGGCGATGACCCGGCCGCGGTGGCGGAGAACCGAGATCGAGCCCGGACGGCCTCCGGCCTGGGGGGCTCGCGGTTCGCGGGCTGCTATCAAGTCAGTGGGAACTCAGTCCACATCGTCGGCGAGGTGCCGTCCCATGGCCTTCCCCGCGCCGATGCTCTGGTCACCCGCACCCCCGGGGTCACCCTGGCCATGACATTTGCAGATTGCCTGCCAATACTGCTGGCGGACCCCTCGGTGCCGATGGTGAGCCTGGTTCACGCCGGTTGGCGCGGCTCCCTCAGTCTGGTCGCCGTTCATGCCTGGGAGGCCATGCGCTCCCTGGGGGCCAGGGCCGAGACCACCACCGCCTACATCGGACCGGGCATCGGCCCTTGCTGTTACCAGGTCGGCGAGGAAATGCGGCCCCTCGTGTCCTCCCTGGAACCTCAAAAGGAATCGTGGTTGGTGCGCCGGGAGGGCAAGCTCTACCTGGATCTGCCCAGGCTCAACGCCTCGCTTCTCCATGCCCGGGGACTGGAAGTGGTGCAGAGCCGGACCTGCACCTCCTGTCACCGGGAGACCTTCTTCTCTCATCGCGGCGACCGAGGCCACACCGGTCGCTTCGCCGTCTACGCGGGGATCGCCTAGTGCCCGCCGCGGAGGAGACCGGCAGCGCCATCGCCGGACGACTGGCCGAGATCCGGGCCCGGGTGGCGCGCGCCTGCGAGGCTGCCTCCCGGCCGACCACGGAAGTGACCCTGGTGGCCGTCAGCAAGACCCGCCCGCCCAGCGAGATCATCGCTGCCTGGCAGTCCGGGGCGCAGGACTTCGGGGAGAACCGCCCGGAGGAGGCGGCCCCGAAAATCGCCGCCGTCGCCGAGACGGCCGAGGCCGTCGGCCTTACTCCCCCGCGGTGGCACATGATCGGCCACGTCCAGAGCCGCAAGGCCGGGCTGGTGGTCGGACCCTACACGCTCATCCACTCCCTGGACTCCCTCCGCCTGGCCAAGCGCCTGAACCGCCTGGCCGCCGAGAAGGATGCCCTCCTGAATGTGCTCATTGAGGTCAACGTGGGCGGGGAGGAGAGTAAACACGGCTATCCGCCCCCCGACCATGATGGTATACCCCCTTCCCAACTGCTCCACGACCTGGAGGCCATTCAGGCCCTCGACTACCTCCGAGTGGAGGGGCTCATGACCATCGCCCCCATGGCCGACGGGGCTGGGGAGCCCAGCCGCTCCTTTCGCAAGCTGCGCCTTCTGCGCGACGAGTTGAGACGAGAATACCCAGGTT
>JBBQIE010000522.1:0-2728 GCA_038324625.1 Anaerolineae bacterium
TACCACGGGGTTCCCAACACCCTCATGAGCCGCCAGGGTGAGCCCACCAATGCCGTCTTCGGCTTTGCCTCCATGCTGCTCAACGCCTTGCGGGAGCGGCAGCCGAGCTGCGCGCTGGTGGCCATGGACGTGGGCCGATCCTTCCGCCATGAGGAGGCTAAGGAGTACAAGGCCCATCGCCCTGACATGCCCGACGACCTCAAACCGCAGATCGCCCGGGCCCGAGACTTCCTGGAGGCTCTGCGCATCCCCATCATCGGCATCGAAGGCTGGGAGGCAGACGACATAATCGGCACGGTGGCGGAGCAGGCGAAGGCACAAGGGGCCGAGGTGCTCATCGTCACCGGGGACACGGATGCTTTCCAGCTCATTGACGATAACGTCACCGTGCTCACCTCGGGGCGGCGCTTCTCCGACCCGGTGGTCTACGACCGCCAAGCGGTGGAGGCTCGCTACGGGCTGACTCCGGAGCAGTTGGTGGACTACAAAGCTCTGGTGGGGGACAAGTCCGACAATATCGCTGGGGTGCGGGGGATCGGCGACAAGTCGGCCGGCGAGCTTCTGCGCCGGTTCGGCACCCTGGAGGCCATCTACGAGCACCTGGACGAGGTGGGCAACACCCGGGCCCGGAACGCTCTCACCGGCAGCGAGGAGGATGCTCGCAAGAGCAAGTATCTGGTCACCATCCGGCGGGACGTTCCCCTGGAGCTGGACCTGGAGAAGTGCGCCCTAGGGCAGGGAGACGCCCAAGAGCTGGAGGAGCTCTTCCGCGAGCTGGACTTTCGCACTCTCCTGCCCAGAGCCACCGAACTGACCGAGGGCTCGCAGTTGGCGTTCTTCGAGGAAGGGCCGGCACCGGCGTCCGCGTCCGCCCAAGAGGGATCGGCCTATGAGGTGGTGGACACCGTCGAGGGCCTGAAGGCTCTAGGTCGCCTTCTGTCTGACTCCCCGGCGGTGGCCGTGGACGTCGAGAGCGACTCGCTCGACCCCATGACCACCGGGCTGGTGGGCATCTCGCTGGCGCACGAAGAGGGGAAGGGCTACTACATCCCTATTGGGCACCGTAGCGACGAGCGCAACCTGCCCCTGACCCAGGTGGTGTCGGAGCTGGGCCCGGCACTGACCCGGCCGGGCGGCTGCCGCGTGGCACACAATAGCAAGTTCGATTACCAGATTCTCGGTCGTCATGGCTTGCACCCGGGGGGGCCGGAGTTCGACACCATGGTCGCCGAGTGGCTTCTCAACCCGGAGGCGCGGGCCTTGGGGTTGAAGGCCATGGCCTGGAGCCGCCTGGGGATCGAGATGACCCCCATTACCGACCTGATCGGAACTGGGAAGAAGCAGATATCCATGGCCGAGGTCGGTGTGGAGGAGGCCGCTGCCTATGCTGCTGCCGACGCCGATGTGACTCTCCAACTGATGCCGATCCTGGAGCGAGAGCTGCGGGAGAGGGAGCAGTGGGGGTTGTTCACCGAGATCGAGATGCCTCTGGTGCCGGTCCTGGCCGACATGGAGGCCGTCGGGGTACACATTGATTCCGAGTATCTGGGCACCTTCGCCTCCGAACTGGACGAGAGGCTGGTGGCCATCACCTCGGAGATTCAGCTTCTGGCCGGGTACGATCTCAATGTGAACAGTACCCAACAGCTGAGCGAGCTCCTATTCACCCAGCTCAAGCTGCCCTGCGCCCGGCTCAAGCGCACCTCGTCCGGGCATTTCAGCACTTCGGCGGAGGTACTGGAGGGGTTACGGGGCGAGCACCCGGTGGTGGACCTGATCCTGGAGCAGCGGCAGCTGGCCAAGCTGAAGTCCACCTACGTGGATGCGCTTCCGAGCCTGGTGAACCCGGCAACGGGGCGGGTCCACACCTCGTACAATCAGACCGCTACTGTGACCGGGCGGCTATCCTCCAGCGAACCCAATCTGCAGAACATACCCATTCGCACCGAGCTGGGGCGGCAGGTGCGGCGGGCCTTCACCGCCGCCCCCGGAAACCTGCTCATCGGCGCCGACTACTCTCAGGTGGAGCTGCGCATCTTGGCCCACGTGTCTCAGGATCCGCGGATGCTCGAGGCTTTCGCCAAGGGACTGGATATCCACGCCAGCACCGCTTCCGCCACCTACGGTGTCTCCTTGGAAGAGGTAACTTCGGACATGAGGCGGGTGTCCAAGACGGTTAACTTCGCCGTCATCTATGGGGTGAGCGCCTTCGGCCTGGCGCGGCAATCGGATCTGAACCAGCGGGAGTCGCAGGTGTTTATTGACGCCTACTTCCGCAACTACCCTGAGGTGGCCGAGTATATCCGCCGTACCAAGGAGGCGGTGGCGGAGATGGGCTACGTGGAGACTCTCCTGGGGCGCCGGCGCTACTTCCCGCAGTTGACCGGACGGAGTCGGTTGTCGCGGGTGCAGCGGGCGGAGGCGGAGCGGGCGGCGATCAACATGCCCATCCAGGGAACGGCGGCGGACATAATCAAGCTGGCCATGATTAGCCTGCACCGGGAGCTGAAGGAGCGGGGGCTTCGCACCCGGATGATCCTTCAGGTTCACGACGAATTGGTCCTCGAGGGCCCGGAGGACGAGGTAGAGGTGGTCTCACCGTTGGTGCGGGAGATCATGGAAGGGGCTTTTTCCTTGGATGCGCCCCTCAAGGTGGATCTAGCCGTGGGAAAGAACTGGCTGGATACCAAGTAGCGTCCGCTGATCCTGTAACGCTGGGGAGCGTGGC
>JBBQIE010000523.1:0-2726 GCA_038324625.1 Anaerolineae bacterium
GCACCCTCAGGCCGCTGTCGAAGGTGAGGTAGGCATCGTAGAGGTCGGGGGTGTAGCCCAGAATGCGCTTCTGGACGATGGCGTAGACCTCTTTGACCTCGGCGGGGGCGAAGTACCAGCGGAATAGGTCGGTGACGTGGCTGAGGAGGAAGTGAGCGGTGGAGGAGCCGGAGGCCCACTCTTTGGTGCGGTCGCCCCACATCCGGGTGGGGACGCTGATGTTATCGTCCACCCGGCAGTCCCCGTAGACTACCTCCCCCAGGAGTCCCTGCTGCACCACGTAGCGGGTGGCCACATCCATGGGCGCCGCCCGGTTGGTGAAGTTGACGAACAGCCGGGCCCCGTGCCTCTCCACGGCGTCGTAGATGGCCATGGCATCCTCGACGCTGGTGGCCAGGGGCTTCTCCATGAGGAGGTTGGGGACTCCCGCCTCCAGGGCGGCCAGGGCCGGCTCCCGGTGCAGAGGGTCGGGGGTGGCCACCACCACCAGGTCCAGGGCCTGATCCCGGAGCATCTGCCGGTAGTCGGTGTAGGCGCGGGCCTTGGCCGTGGCCGCCACCCGCTCGGCGACGTCCGAGCGCAAGTCGGCCACCGCCACCACCTGGACGTGCGGGTTCTGATGGAGGGCCTCCACGTGCAGGCTGCCCAGTATTCCCAGACCGATGACTCCTGCCTTCAGTTCCTTGTCCATGTTTCCTCCGTGATCGTTGTGGATAGGGGAAGCCCTCACCCCCAACCCCTCTCCCATCGCAATGGGAGAGGGGAGCCAGAACTCCCCCTTCCTTCGCAGGGAAGGGGGCTGGGGGGGTTAGGTCAGCCCATAGAACTCCTCGCCGTTGCCCAGCATGATGGCGTCCGCCACCTCGCGGGCGGTGGCGTCGTCCATATAGCCGCACTCGATCTTCTCCTCCAGCACCCGGGCGATGCCGAGCTTGGCCTGGAGGGAGTAGCCCACGTTTCCCCAGGGCAGGCCGGTGTCGGCGCCGTAGGCGAAGATCTTGTTGAAGGGCACCCCGTCCAGCCACTCGGACAGGGCCCGGCCCGACTCGGTGGGGTTCATGGTCCAAGCCCAGCACATGTCGGCCCAGACGTTGGGGTAGTTCTTGGCGATGGCCCCCAGCTCCGAGGTCCAGGGCCAGGAGGCGTGGAAGATGTCGAAGCGGACGGAGCGGTACTTCTCGAAGATGGGAACCAGGTTGAGGGCCTTCGTCCCGGCTAGGGAACCCCAGTTGCCGGCCAAGTAGCCGGTGTGGATCTGCACCGGCAGGTCCTCGTCGGCAGCCCGTTGGATGAGCTGGTGGAACATGTAGTCCCCCAGGGCCCGCCCCGTGGCCGCGTCCACGGCCCCGCTGTTCTGCTGGAGGCCGTCCCAGAAGACCTTACGGCTACGAATGCGGTTGAAGGCCGCCTCCGCCTGGTGATGGGTGGGGTCGGAGACCACCAGGTCCCGACTGTAGGCCATGCCGATCTTGATGGCCGCCAGCTTACCGGTGTCCCGGAAGCGGTCAATGGCTCGGTTCAACTGCGCCGTCATCTGGTCCAGGGTGTAGATGGGCTCCCCGGTGAAGCACTCGAGCCCGTCAAGGGGTCCGGCCCCCACCATGTCCAGGAGGGCGTCGAAGCGGAAGGCGAAGCGGTAGGAGTCGGGGTAGATGTCCTCCTTGAGGGCGTTGGGGCCGTCGCAGCGGAACTTGCCGTCCTGGATAGTCCACCGGTTCTTGGCCCGCTGGTGGACGAAGTAGCGGTACACCTCCGCCGCCGACTTGCCCCGGATGGACGCCTGCAACGCCTGGGTGATGGCGTCGAAGTTCTCCGGGGAATACTCCAGGCCGAACAGCTCCCGGCAGCCCAGGACCACCGCCCGGCCGTAGCCGGTGGCCCGGATCTTGGGCCAGAGCCGCTCGATCCGCTCCCGTTCCATGGGGGCGCGGGGGTCGGCGATGCCGTCGGCGGTGACCAGGTCGGCGTGGGCGTAACCCAGGAGGCTACTGAAATCGTAGCTCTCCCGCCCGGCGTCGAACTCCTCGTAGGAGCAGTGGTGGTCATGGTGGCAGAACAGGTCGTGGTTCAGGACGTACTCGCGGATATCGGACATGGCGATCCTCCTCGGGGCTGGGGGACTACGGGTTGTAGTTCTGCGGACTCCGCCTCTGGGACATGGTCCGGGCCACCTCCTCCCGCTCCTCCACCAGGCTCTCGGTGACGGCGGTGGCCACCCCGCTGCAATGGCTGGCGATGACCTCGAACACCCGGTGACCGATGAGGGCGTGGCCCAGGTCGTTGGAGTGGACGGTGTCCGGGTGGATCACCCAGTCGGCCCGGCTCTCGGCCTCCCAGATGTCGGCCAGGAGGCAGCCCTGCTCCTTCGCCAACTGCCGGATCACCAGGTTGTACACCTCGGTGGCCTCGATGCTGCCCCGGTCGAAGGGGGGGTAGAGGTCGTAGGCGCTCATGTAGTAGACGGTGGTGAGGACGATCACCGGGTCGCAGGCCCGCCGCACCTGGGTGATGATCTGCCGCAGGTCGCGGCGGAAGTCCTCCGGGGGCATCCCCGCCCGCATATCGTTGAGCCCGTAGGCGAGGATCAGCAGGTCGGGGTCGAGGGCGATGACGTCGTCGGGGTAGCGCTCCAGGGCGCTGGGCTTGGCGGAGGCGGGGTAGCCGGGGCTGTTGGGGGAGATGACGTTGGCCCCGATCCCCCGGTTATGCAGGGCCACCGGGGTACA
>JBBQIE010000524.1:0-2721 GCA_038324625.1 Anaerolineae bacterium
CGGCAGGGCTATTCCAACCTGTGCCGCCTGGCCACCGCCGCCCATGCCGGCACCCGGGGGTGGGAGGGTGAAGAGGACGTAGAAAAGGGTCCCTCCCTCCTCGTTGCCGTTCCCGCCCCTCTCTTTTCGGAGCTGTCCGCCGGGCTGATCTGCCTCTCCGGCTGCCGCCGGGGGGAGATAGCCCAGCACCTCCTGGCCGGCCAGCGCCGCCGCGCCAGGGCCGCCGCCGAGCGGTACGCCCGCATCTTCGGCGACAGCAGCTTCTGGATAGAGCTGCAGCGCCACCTGCTGCCCGAGGATGACTGGCTCTGCGACGAGCTGGCCGACCTGGCAGTCCGCCTGGGGCTGGGCTGCGTGGCCACCAACGACGTCCACTACGCCCGCCCGGAAAGCCGCCCTCTCCAGGATATCCTGGCCTGCATAAAGAACCGCACCAGCCTGGACGCCGCCGGGGAGCTGCTGCGCCCCAACTCCGAGTTCTCCCTGAAGTCCGCCCGGGAGATGTCCGTCCTCTTCAAGGATCACCCTGGCGCTGTCGCCAATACCCGAGTCGTGGCCGGGCGGTGCGACGTGGATCTGAACTTCAAGGGCTACCGATTCCCCGGCTTACAGCCGCCGGAGGGGGAAAGCTCCTTCAGCTACCTCCACCGGCTGTGCAACGAGGGGGCGCGGGAGCGCTACCGGCCCATCACCCCCGCCGTCTCCAGGCAGCTGGCCCACGAGATGGACGTGATCTACAAGACCGGCCTGGCTGAGTACTTCCTGATCGTGTGGGACATCATGCGCTACGCCCGGGAGCAGGGCATCCCCGGCCAGGGCAGGGGCTCCGCCGCCGACTCCCTGGTGGCCTACGCCCTGGGCATCACCAAGGTGGACCCCATCCGCCACAACCTCCTCTTCGAGCGCTTCCTCAGCGAGGAGATGACGGGGATGCCGGACATAGACATAGACTTCTCCACCAACCACCGGGAGAGGGTGATCCAGTACGTCTACCAGAAGTATGGCCACGACCACACGGCCATGGTGTGCAACGTGGTCAGCTACCGGGCCCGCAACGCCTTGCGGGAGGTGGGCAAGGCCATGGGACTCCCCCTGGAGATGCTGGACCGCTTCGCCAAGGCGGTGAACCGCCGCTCGCCCTCCCAGCTGGAGGAGGAGATGAACACCCTGGCGGCCTTCGAGGGGTTGGAGGGCTTCGCCGACGAGGGCCCCTGGCGCCAGCTGATGGAGTTCTGCCGGCAGATCGAGGGCTTCCCCCGCCACCTGAGCATCCACGTGGGGGGCATGCTGATCACCTCCACACCCCTGGTGGAGATCGCCCCCATCCAGCCCTCGGCCATGCCCGGCCGAATGGTGGTGCAGTTCAACAAGGATGACGTGGAGGATATGGGCCTCATCAAGATGGACCTGCTCGGGCTGCGAACCCTCTCCGTGATCCACGACGCCCTGGAGATGATCCGGCAGGGCCGGGGCGTGGAGTTGGACCTGGACCGGGTCCCCCTGGACGACCCGGCCGTGTACGACATGCTGTGCCGGGCCGACAACATTGGGGTGTTCCAGGTGGAGAGCAGGGCCCAGAGCCAGACCCTGCCCAAGATGAAGCCCCGCTCGATAGAGGACCTGATAGTGGAGATCTCCATCATCCGCCCGGGGCCGCTGCAGGGGAACATGGTCCACCCCTACCTGCGCCGCCGGGCGGGGGTGGAGGAGGTGGTGTACCTGCACCCCAGCCTGGAGCCGGTGCTGAAGGAGACCCTGGGGGTGGTGCTGTTCCAGGAGCAGGTGATCCGGGTAGCATCGGCGGTGGCGGGCTTCAGCGCCGGGGAGGGGGACATGTTCCGTCGGGCGATGAACCGCCACCGCTCCGGGGCTGAGATGGAACGGATAAGGGTGCGCTTTATGGAGGGGGCGGCGGCCAACGGGCTGGAGGAGGCCACGGCGGCGGAGATCTTCCGCCAGCTGGCGGGATTTGCCGCCTACGGCTTCTGCAAGAGCCACGCGGCGGCCTTCGCCAAGACAGCCTACGACACCGCCTACCTCAAGCTGTACTACGCCCCGGAGCTCTACGCCGCCATCCTGAACAACCAGCCCATGGGCTTCTACTCGCCGGAGGTGGTGGTGGGGGACGCCCGCCGCCACGACATCCGGGTGCTGCCGGTGGACGCGAACCGCAGCCGCGGGAAGTGCACCGTGGAGCTTCGCGGCGAGCAGAACACTCCTGATCTCCCTCTCCCTCTGGGAGGGGGTCGAGGTGCGGGCTTATCTCCCCGGGACATCCGCATGGGGCTATCCTACGTCCACGGCCTGGGGGAGACCACCCTGGAGGCGCTGGAGCGGGCGAGGGAGCATGGCCCCTTCCGCTCCCTGGCGGACCTGCTCCGGCGCACCTATCTGTCCCGGGAGGCGGCGGAAAAGCTGATCTCCGTGGGCGCTCTGGACTGCTTCGGCCGCCCCCGCCGAGAGATGCTGTGGGAAGCGGGGGCACCAGGCGGACCGGACCACCCCCTCGGCCTCGCAAAGGTAGGGAAGGGGCTTGTCCCCTTCCGAACCGTGGAGGGGGACCGAGGTGCGGCAGGGGATGAACCCCCGCCCTACGTTACCGATATCGGTGGCCGAGGTCCTACGGACGTGCGGTCCCCACTCATTACTCATAACTCCCCACTCATCACTCGCCCCTTGTCCCTCCCCGCTCTTCCGGCACCGGAACTGCCGGCCACGACG
>JBBQIE010000525.1:0-2699 GCA_038324625.1 Anaerolineae bacterium
CCCGGCGATGGTCCATCTCTACCGGGCCGCCGTCGCGACGGGGGATGCCCAGGCTCTCCATGGACACGCCCTGGGAGTAGAGCATCCGGAAGATGTAGTGATCGGGAATGAGGATCAGGTGGGTGGGGGAGCCGAAGTCATAGTCGGGATCGGCGAACATCCGCGGGTCCACGTGCCCATGCGGGCAGAGCAGAGGCAGGTCCTTCACGGAGTGGTACAATCGCAGAGCGACGGCCTTCTGTTGCGGATTGGGATCGAAATAGCGATCCTCGGGAAGATGTATCAGGGACATGGTCTCTCCTATGACAAGGCGGGCTAAGGCGAAGAGAACGGGAACCGCACCCGGGTGCCGGTCTCGGCGGAGTGGTAGGCGGCCAGGCACATCTCCACCGACATCCGCCCCTCGCGGGCGCTGCACAGAGGCATCCCAGCCTTGAGGGCGTCAATGAAGGGCCGGGCCACCCCGGCGATGCGCTCCCCCTGGCCGGCGGGGATGGGCAAGCCCAAGTCCTGCCAGCCGAGGTCGGCCTTGTCCACCTGATACAGCTTCACCCCGATGGGATGGGGCGGCTTCACCGACGCCGAAGGGGAGTCGCCGTGGTTCTGGATAATGACCCCCTTGTCCCCGTAGATCTCGGTGGTGTTCTCTCCCACCAGGGTGACGCTGGAGTTGTAGACCTCGGCGAACCTGCCGTCGGGGTAGCGGAAGATGGCCACCCCGGTATCGTCAGGAGCGACGTCGGTGAGGACGTTGTCTATCTCGGCCATGACCGAGACCGGCATCTCCCCCGTCATCCAGGCCAGCCAGTCCAGGGCGTGGGTGGCGTCGTCGAAGAACATACCCTTGTTGGCCTCGGGGCTCAGGTGCCAGCGGGTGAGGCCCTCCGTGAAGCTCTTGCTGAACAGGACCGGGATGCAGTGGCGGCGGCGGATGGTCCCCACTCGTCCCACCGCCCCCGAGCGGACCAACTCCCGCATCTTGATGTTCTGGGGGTCGAGGCGCATCTGGAAGGCCAGGCTGAACCAGACCCCGGTCCGGTCGGCGGCCTCGATGATGCGGTCGCAGTCGGCCAGGGTGATGGCCATGGGCTTCTGGAGCAGGACCGCCTTGCCCGCCTCCAGGGCGGCGATGGCCAGGTCGGCGTGCTTGTTAGTCTCGCTCCCGATCATCACGCAGTCCACGTCCGGGTGGGAGAGGACGTCCTCCAGTCGGGGGGAGTAGGCCATGCCGAAGGTCTCCGCCTGGGCCCGGCCCCGCTCCGGGTTGTCGTCCCAGGCGGCCACGAGGTGGGCGTCATCGAAGTGTACGATCTGCTGAGCGTAGGTTCCAATGTGCCCGTGGGCGAACGATAGCACGCCGATGCCGAACTTGCTCACGAGATGCTCCTTCACGAGTGAATCTCCTTCCCGGCGCAGGAAGGCCTTTACCCCTCCTCTCCCAACCGGAGCCAGGCCAGGGGCTGCAAGTCCTCAGGATGGGAAGGGATGTCCGATTCCATGCCCTCGTACATGATCCAGCGGCCGGAGAGGCCCAGGGCCTCCAGGGCCAGGGCCACGTTGGCCATGCACAGCCCGCCGTCGTGCAGGTGGTAGGGTTGGCCGCCGTACCGCCGGTTCTCGCGGGTGACGAAGAGGTGCAGCCGCCCCTCCCGCCAGAGGAAGCGCCAGGGCTGGGCGTTGACGGCCGAGGGAGCGGCTCGCCCGGCCTCCACCAGCTTCTCGATGGCGGCCGGGGGCGAGCTCGGCTGGTCGAAGCTGTCGGCGAAAAACACACGGTTGACGGCCATCCGCCCTCCCCCGCCGCTGAGGGTGTGAACGGCGGTGTTGAGGCCCCGCCCCACCAACCCCGTCGCCGGGCGCCCGAAGATGAGGAAGGCGGCCACCCTGGCCCCGGCCGGCAATCCGAACCGGCGGCGGACCTCGTCCTCCCGATGCAGAGCCCCGATGAAGCAGCTTCCCACCCCGATACGCGCCAGGCGCACGGCGATCTGCTCCAGGCGGTAGCCTAGATCGGCCAGGAGGTGGTCGTCGCCCTGGATGTAGGGCACCAGGTAGTGAGGCGGGGTGACGAAGCGGCCGTAGCCGCCCAGGGCGGAGAAGTCCTCGTTCTCCACGTCCACCTCGATCTGGTGGAAGAGATTGCCGTGAACCAGAGGCCGGGCGTCACCGACGATCTCATCCACCGCCGCCATGACTTCCGGGTCGAGCTGCGCCTGATCGTAGCGGCGCACCGATTGGCGAGCCAAGATGGCCTCGTAGAGGCCCAAGTGATCCTGTCCCTTGCCGACTTCACCGGCCATTGACCACTCCCTTACCCGTGACCGACTGAGGTATGAAAACTCCAGGGAGGATAGCACCAGGCCCGCCGGTTGCCCAGGCCGAGAGGGAATTTCACGCAAAGACGCAAGGGCGCAAAGAAGAGCCTGAGAATGCCCCGTAATGGGCTTTTCCCAGGACGATCTCCTGATCTATCATCGCTGGAGACCGAGCCCGAGGAGATGCCTGGTGACACCCTTGTTCGGACCTTACGGTGGGCGGGCCCTGGACCACGGGGCCCAACTGGCGGCCCACGGCGTGAACGCCGTCTGGTTTCACGGCTTCGATCCGGCGGCCTTCGAGGGCTGCGCCCGCTTGGGCCTGGCTCCCTGCGTGGAACTGAAGACCTTCCGCGCCGACTTCGCTCAGCACCCGGAACTGAT
>JBBQIE010000526.1:0-2696 GCA_038324625.1 Anaerolineae bacterium
TCGTAGGCGGCGGCGTAGGCGGCGATGGCGCCATTCCTGCCGGCGCGGGACAGCAGTCGGCGCAGCAGTTCGGTTCCGGGGGCGACGGAGCCGGCCCAGAAGAAGGGCAGATGCAGCACCTTTCCCTCCGCTTCCGACCCCGCCAGGGCGAAGGCGCCGGCGCCGTCCTCGGAGGTGTAGGCGGGAGTGGCCGCGGACCGCAGGGCCAGGTAGTGGGCCCGTGCCTCCGCTGCCGTCAGGGGTAGGCCGTAGAGGGACATCAGGGCCTCCTCGGGGAAGAGGGGGCGGTCCGGATTCACGGACAGGAGGGGATGGAGGGATTCCGCCCGGCGGGGGTCAGGGCCGGGGTCGGCCGAGGCCGAGACCGGGGCATCGAAGTAACGCACCCCGCCGAAATCCACGAAGCCCAGGCGGCGGTAGAGGCCCCCGGCCCTCTCGTTCCCGCGGTCGTACTCGATCCAGGCCACCGGCAGGTCATGCTCCCGCAGGAGGTCCAGCCCTTCGGCCACCAGGGCCCGGCCGATCCCTTGTCCCTGGGCCTCGGGGGCCACCCCGAGGTGTACCACCCAGCCCAGGCCCGAGCCGGCCTCCGCCGTCAGCCCGTTGAACCCGAGCACCCGATCTCCCCAACGGGCCACCAGGAAAGTCTCCGGGTGTCTCTGGTAGAGGTCTCGGGCCCAGAAGGCGTTCATGTAGCGGCCGTGGCCGGGGAGATCGTAGCGCTTTTCGAGGAAGAAGGGGATATTCAGGCCGCCGAAGACCTCGGCGCTGATGGCCTCGCACGCCGGCCCCTCCCCGGGGCGGAATAGCCCAATCTCAAAGTCCATGCCCTGTCCCTCCTGCTCGGTGATCAGGCGGAACCATACCCGCACCAGCGCATTATGACCAGGGCCAGAGTCTTCACGTAGAGCATCAGCTCGGAGTCAATGGCGACCGCCTCGTCCGGGAGGTGGGCGGCACCCTCCCCCAGCCAGCGCCCGACGCCGAAGCCGACGGTGGGGTAGGCGCCGAATCGGTTCATCAGGGGCTGGTCGGACATCTCGGCGCTTCCCATCTCCAGGGATCGTCCGGTGGCGGCATGGAAGGCGCCCGCCAAGCACTGCACGATCTCCGCCGACTCCGGGGTGGTGGAGGCGTGCAGGAAGCGACCGACCCATTGGAGATCGTAGGCAAAGCCGCGGTCACCGCCCACGGCCGGGTCGGCGTCGAGGTGCCGGCGCAGGGCGGCGAGGGTGTCGGCCGCCGCCTCTTCGTTAGGCAGAGCGTAGACCCAGGCATCGAGTTCCCCGGCGCGGGCCAGGTCCCCGAAGGTATCGCCGGCGCGCACCTCCGCCACTTGGCAGCCGCGGGAGGCGGCGGTGTTGTCCTCGTAGCCGGGGAAGGTGTGGATATCCCTCAGGCGCTGCTCGCCGAAAGCCTCCAGGGAGCGACACACGGCCCCCAGGTAGGCGAGAGTGTCCGCCGCCGGGCGATAGTCGCCCATCTGACGAGCGTGCAGGCGAAAGGCGCCGCCCCCCAGATAGGCGAGCTCGCCGCGCAGGCCCAGGCCATCGGCGTAGAGGCCGGCCTCGGCGGTGTAGCCGCGCAAAAGGCAGGCGAGGGTGCCGTTGCCCCCGCCCTGCTCCTCATCCACCACCGAGGCGAAGGCCAGTCGTCCCCGAGGGCGTAGCCCACACCGGCGCAGGGCCTCCAGGGCCATGACCACGGCGGCGATCCCGCTCTTGTCGTCATTGGCGCCGCGACCGTAGACCTGGCCGTCCTCCACCTCGCCCGCCCAGGGGTCATGCCGCCACAGCTCCCGCGGCCCGGCGAGCTCGACGTCCACGTGAGCCAGGATCAGCAAGCCGCGCCCACCTCCCAGCCCCGGGTCGAGGCCGACCACGTTCGGCCGGCCCCGGTAGTCCCGACCGGGCAGCCACTCCTGGTGATCCTCTATGCCGGGGACGTCGGTGGGCTCGAAGACGTCCACCTCCAGGCCCAGCCGGCGGAGGGCCTCGGCCACGAACTCTTGGCAGGGGCCCTCGTCTCCGCCCGGGGGATGGTTCTCGCTCGGGCGGCGGAGAAGCTCCTGGAGGAAGGCCACGATCTCCGGGCGCATTTGGTCGAGGGTATTCAGGACCCTGGCTTCGTTGGGGGTCTCCGGCATGAGGCTAGCCCGGTCCCTCACCAAGGGCTCGGCCCGGGCCGGGCCGGAAGTCGGGCACCGCCAGGGGAATGGACCCCTGGGCGATGGACTCAGCCGCCAGGATGGCGGGGGCGGCGGTGTTCATAGCCCCGTACACATCGAGTTCGGGTGGCTTCCGTCCCAGAACCGCGTCGCGGAAGGAGGCGTGGACGTAGTAGTCCATGTCGTGATGGCCGCTCCCGCGAGCCTCGGGGGTGGCGTCGGTGCGCTCGAAGCGCCAGTCCACCTCCGCCACATCATGCATCTGGGAGTCGGCCAGCCACATCCTGGGCAGGTCGCGGTCGGCCCGCTTCCACTCCACCGCCCCCTTGGTGCCCATGACGTGGTACCAGTGGTAGTTGGCGTGGGGGTGAGGCTGGGCGAAGCTGACCCCCATGCGGAGGATGGTGTCCTTCTCCGTCTTCATCAGGGCCATCTGCATGTCCGGCTGCTGCACCCGCGGATGGGCGTAGCTGGGGGAACCGGTGCTCATGCCCACCACCTGTACCACCCGGTCGTCCAGCACCTTGAG
>JBBQIE010000527.1:0-2693 GCA_038324625.1 Anaerolineae bacterium
CTGCACCTGTCCGGCAACTGCGACTGCAACTACGTCCCCCGCCTCTGGGAGTACGCCGACATGGGCGACATCGGGGCCCTCATCGCTCCCACTCCCCTCCTCGTCGAGACCGGCGATCGGGACCCTCTCAATGGCCCCCGCGGCCTGGACAACGTCACCGAGCAGTACGAGGTGACCCGCCGGGCTTACGCCCTCCTCGGGGCCCAGGACAATTTGGCCCACGACGTCTTCGACGGCGAGCACATGTGGCACGGCACCATGGCCTGGGACTGGTTGGAGCGCTGGCTCAGATAGGGCGCTGATGCCGTTGGCTTGGGCGGGCCCGCTACAGACAGTGGAGAGAGTAAGGAGACGAGAGGGATAATCAACATCTCTTAGCGTCCCGGGGACGGCCGACAGTCCTGTTACTGTCTCTAGTCGCGCCGGCCCGTCACCATATTGTCTCGATATCGGCGGCTCTGATCCTGCGGTCTCTGCTGATCAGCGGAACCCCGAGATGAAGAGCCGTGGCGGCGATGATGCGATCGGGCAGATCCGGCACCTGGGCACGCGGGATTGCTTGCAGCGCCAAGGCCAACTCCCCGGTGAGCGGGATGATCTTCAGCAACGCCGGCACTCGCTCAAGGTGCCTCTGCAGCCGAGGCAATGCCTCCCCCGGAATGCGCCCCCGTTCAGTCAGGTAGACCATCTCCGCGATGGTAATGCTCGGTACTCCTACCGTGTCTCCCACCTGGCAGCAGCGCTCGAACTGATCGAGGGCCGTCTTCGAGAGTCGCGGCGAATCGAAGAGGTACCAGATCACAGCGTGCGTATCCGCCACCACGCGGTTCACCAGATGTCCTCACGTGGGAAGTTACCCCACTCCTCCCTGCGAGCGTCGGCGATGTCCTCCTCTGTGACGTCAACGTAGAGGTCCTTCCACAGCCCCCGCAACGATTCCATTGGCCGTGGTCCCTCGGGCAGTTCCTCCTCGATTCCCGGCAGGGCTCTGGCGATGACACGCACTCGCTCACGGGGAGCAAGGCGCCGCAGCATCTCCAGGACTTCCTCAGCGGTCACGACTGGCTCGACCATGCGCTCCTCCTCGCTGAACGGATCGTTGGTGCCATTATCCCTCAGCTCCCTGCCTACCTCAAGCCAGGTCCCAATCTGCTTGGACCGAAGACCGGCCCCTCTCCCGCTGCCCCTTTCGGCGCCGGCACCGGGCGCATATACTGACACCATTCAGCGCGCTACCACTGCCGGGCCCTGGAAACACGGTGACGAACGCTCATCAGACCAGGAGGGAGGAGTAGAGTCACCCGAAGTCGGCGCAGCAGCTGTACCGTCACCAGGCACACCAGTGTCCGTTGTCCTTCATCACCGAGGAGAGAACATGCCCAAGGAAACCATGACCCCCAAGGAGCGCTGGCAGGCCGTCTTGGCGCGGGAGAAGCCCGATCGCCTGCCCATGGACTACTGGTCCACCCCCGAGGCCACCGACAAGCTGATGCGCCACCTGGGCATCAGCTCTCTGCGGGAGCTTTACGAACACCTGCATATAGATCGGGTGATCACCGTGGGCCCGCTTCTCATCGGCGGCACCGCCGGCCCCCGCTACGTCGGCCCGCGCATCCCCGAGGGCACCGACGTCTATGGCTGCCGCTCCCGGCCCATGGACTACGGCACCGGCGTCTACAACGAGATCGTCTATCATCCCCTAGCCCAGTACCAATCGGTGGACGAGATCCAGGCCGAGTACCAATGGCCGGAGCACGACTGGTGGGACTACTCCGGTATCGCCGACCAGATCAAGGGCTGGGAGGACTACCCCATCCAGGGAGGCGGCTCCGAGCCCTTCCTCCTCTACAAGAGCCTGCGGGGCATGGAACAGGCCTACATGGACCTGGTCCTGAATCCCGACATCGTCCACTACTGCCTGGACAAGTTGTTCGACCTCGCCTACGTCCGCAGTCAGCGCATCTATGAGCAAATCCCCGGCCGGGTGATGCTCAGCTACGTGGCCGAGGATATGGGCGGTCAAACGGGGCTGCTCTTCTCCCCCGCCCAGATCCGCGAGTTCCTCGTCCCTCGGATGAAGCGAATGATGCGCCTGGCTCATCAGGCCGGAGCCTACGTCTTCTATCATACCGACGGCGCCGCCCGCGACATCATCCCGGACATGATCGAGATCGGCATTGACGTTCTCAACCCCATCCAGTGGCGCTGCCCCGGCATGGAACGCGAGGGCCTCAAGCGCGACTTCGGCGATGAGCTAATCTTCCACGGCGCAATGGACAACCAGTACACGCTGGCTTTCGGCACGGTTGAGGAATGCCGGCAGGAGGCGCTTGATAACCTCCGTATTCTTGGCAAGGGCGGCGGGCTGATCCTCGGCCCCTGCCACAACATCCAGCCGATCAGCCCGCCGGAGAATGTTGTCGCCTACTATGACACGGCCTATGAGGCGAGTTGGGCATAGGGTTCGTCACTTGAGGCAAAAGAAGACTGAGGAGGACGCAAGTGCAATACTCACAAGGACAGTTAGGCCGAATCTTTGCCTTACGGCTGGAGCACGGCGATTTGATGCCCCAGACGCTCGAGGAGTTCTGCGCGACCCATGGCGTGAAGTCCGGGCTCGCGATCATGGTCGGCGGGGCTGACGACGGCAGCAAGCTCGTCACAGGGCCGGAGGATGGCAAGGTGATGCCACC
>JBBQIE010000528.1:0-2685 GCA_038324625.1 Anaerolineae bacterium
AGCCAGGCGATGGTGCCGTTGGTGGTGCGGTGGAAGTCCAGATGCAGCTCGCCCGTCTCTTGGTATCTTAGGGCCACTTCAGATGTACTCCCGCTCTCGGTCCAGGGCCGCCTCGATGCGCCGACGATCCTCGTCCGTGAGTGGGTCCACCAGGTGGGCGAACTCGGTGGTGAATAGGCCCAGCCGGACCAAGGCATACTTGAGGCCGGACATCCAGGCGCCGATGTCCGGCCGGAAGAGGTCGAAGAGGAAGCGATTGCTGCGCTGCTGCCAGGTGCGGGCGGCCTCGAGATCGCCGCGGCCTTGGGCCTCCAGGGCCCGGCCGATCATGCCGGCGTTGAGGATGGCCGTGCCCAACACGCAGCCGTCGTAGCCGTCGGCCACGGCCGAGAGCACATCGAACTCGTCGCCGGTGCGCAGCACCAACCCCGGCCGCTCGGCCTTCACCGCCAGCAGGGCTCGACGATACTCCGCCGAGCCCGATGAGTCTTTGACGTAGGCGACCGCGGGGTGAGAGACGATCTCCGCCCAGAGGTCCAGGTCCATGCCGGTCTCAGGTGGCTGCTTGAGCACGTAGATACCCACCGGAACCGGCCAGGGCCCGGCCAAGGACTCCCGGAAGTAGCGTCGGGCGAATTCGGGGTTGACGAAGCGCCCCAGCCAAGGTGCGGCGATGACCACGGAATCAGCCCCGGCCTCCACCGCCTCGGCGATGTTCCGGCGCACCCGCAGCGCCGAGGTGTCCGTCACCTGCACGGCGAGGTGGAATCGGGTCCCGGCCGCGCTTCGCACCCGGTGGATGAGCTCCGCCCGTTGGTGGTTGGGCATGAAGGGCCCCTCGCCGCAGGTGCCCCCGAGGAAAAGGCCCGTCACCCCCAAGCGGGTGTGCTGCTGCACCAGGTTCTCGATGCCGGCATCGTCAAGGACCCCCCCATCGAGGAAGGGCGTGGGTGAGGCCGACCAGATGCTATCGCTGCCGCGGCGCGGCGATGACTCGGTCACAGGCTCACGTGGGTCCGGCCCTCGTCGGCGGCCTGCTGGATGCGTAGCGCCACCCGGCCGGCGGCGAAGACCTGGTCCGTGGTCAGGTGCAGGTCCTCCCGCTGGCCTCGCATCTCGCGCAAGAAGGAGTCCAGATAGGCACCCCGGTTACCGGCGCCGGTACTGACGATCTCAGGTGTGCCGGCATCGTTGCGGTACACGGTCAGTTGGTTCCCCGTGGGAGTGGCCTCGAGCAGGCCCTTGGAGCCGGAGAAGGTCATGCGCCAGTATTGGGGCATGGTGTAGCCGGCAGCATCGGGGGAGAGATAGGAAACGTCGCAGAGCACCCCGCAGCCATTGCCCAGGGTGGCCATGAATTGCCCGGCGTCCTGGAAATCCGGTTCCTGGGGCAACCGAGCATTCCAGCCGCGAGCCGCCTCCAGCCGAGCCCAGCTCTCCCCGGTGATCCAGGGGATGGCATCGGTGGCGTGGACGGCGATGTCGTTGATGGTGCCCCCGTGCTTGCCGGGCTCAAAGTACCAGGCCGGGCGAGTGCCGTACAGGAGCGGGTGCTGCCCCGTGACCACGATGACGTGAACGCTGCCGATCTCCCCGGCCAGGATGCGTCTCCGAGTCTCGATCAGGGTACCCCCGTCGCGCATGTCCAACTGGCAGCCGACGCTCAGGCCCCGGGAGTGGGCCAGCTCCTCGATCTGGTCCAGCTCGGCCAGGGAGGTGCAGATGGGTTTGTCGCTGAGGACGTGCTTGCCCCGCTTCAGGGCCTCGATAACGATACTGCCGCGCTTGCCGAAGTAGTCCCCCACGACGATGACGTCGCAGGGCACATTATCGAGGACGTCCTGATAGGAACTGTGGGTGATCTCCACCCGGCCGGAGTCGGCCAGCTGCTTCCGGGTGGCATCGTCCTCCTCGCAGACGGCCACGATCTCCACGTCCTCGCGGCCCTTGGCCAGGTCGTAGAGGCCGAAGATGTGCCCGTGGCGAAACCCCACGAATGCGAACCGCGCCTTGTCCATGCTGTCTCCATCCTTCCCCACCATCGGCGGCGGGACTGCTCCTTGTCGCTGAGCCCAGATTGTGGCCCTTCCGAAGCCCGACGTCAACCATCGCCGTCGGGGTGGACCGGGTGGATAGGTCGGGGCGGCGCAGCACGGCCGGCTCCAGTTGACTCACCGCCGCCAACCCCGACAATGATGCCAACGCCGCTCAGGAGGCCACATGAACTCGCCCCTTCGATCGGTACCCCTTCGTCACGTCACCATCTCCGACGCCTTCTGGTCTCCCCGGCAGGAGGCCATCCGCACCGTGACCCTCCCCGCCGAGTATCGCCAACTGGCGGACACCGGCCGCCTGGGGGCCTTCCGCCTCCAGTGGCGCCCCGGGGACCCCGACCCGCCCCATGTCTTCTGGGACTCGGACGTGGCCAAATGGATCGAGGCCGCCGCCTACAGCCTGGCCACTCACCCGGACCCGGCCCTGGAGCGGCAGGTGGACGAGGTGGTGGACCTGATTGCCTCCGCCCAGCAGCCGGACGGCTATCTGAACGTCCACTTCACCGTAGTGGAGCCGGAGAAGCGCTGGGCCAACCTCCGCGATTGGCACGAGCTCTACTGCGCCGGCCACCTCATGGAGGCGGCGGTTGCCTATCAACAGGCCACCGGCAAGGGCACGCTCCTGGCGGCG
>JBBQIE010000529.1:0-2678 GCA_038324625.1 Anaerolineae bacterium
TCTCGGGTCCCCTTGTACTGCCCGACCAGAACGTGATCGCGGTACTGAGCCGGTAGCCTCTGCCCATTGACCAGCCTTTCCAGCACCTCCTTCAGGCTGCCCATGTTCTTGCCTTGCCGCTGCATCCGGGACACGTCTCGCTTGAACTGAGACGTGCGTCGAATGGCCTTCATCAGATGCCGAGATCGGCGAAGAGGTCGTCAAGGGTGTTGAAGCTCTCCAGGTCCCGGCGCTCTCTCGCCTGCGCCAACGCCTCCACCGTCTCCATATTGGGCACCCGCACCGCGAAAGGCAGACCTCGCTCCAACTCCACCTGCCGGTAGAAGAGGGTGATGGCCTGAGAGGCGGTCAGGCCCAGGGTCTCGAACACTTCCTCCGCTCCCCGCTTGAGTTCGGGGTCAATTCTGGCCGAGATAACCGCCGTCTTGGGCATGGTGAGGTGCCTCCTTAGCCGCGGCTGTACTGCCGTTGTATATACAGAATAGCAGCGTTCGAGGTCACCGACAAACGGGCCCAGACCACGCACGAAAGGGGCGCCGCGAAACGGCGCCCCTTTCGTGCGGCCTCGCCGGCTAGGCTACTCCTCCCGGTTGAGGGCGGTGACCTGGTCCGCGATCTCCTTTAGGTAGTCCACCGGGGTGTCACCGACCTGGAAGATCTTCTCGAAGGCGGCGGCGATGAGAGCCTCCGACTCAGCGTGCTTCTTGAACTGGTCGGAGAGCATGGGATAGCCCTCGTCTAGGGTCTCGGTGACGACGTCGAGAGTGACGTTCTCCAGGCTGGGATAGGAGGCGCGGGCGATCTCCTTCCACTTGGTAATAAGTGAATTGCGGTTGGGGATGCCGGCCCAGGCTTCCATCATGACCGTCTGGAAATCGGGACCGGCGAGCCAGTTGAGGAACTGCCACGCTTCCTCCGGGTGCTTTGTGCCTTTGGCGATGCCCCACCCGTCGGTGGTGCCCAGAGTAGTGCGTTTGGCCGGGCCCTTGGGGAGGTGCATGATGTCCCAGTCGAACTTGCTTTCGGAGGCAAAGTAGGACAGGTTACCCATGCCGTCTTCCTTGCTGGCGATCATTCCGGCGGCCCAGGGGCCCTGGACCCCGCCCTGGAGGTCTCCCACACCCTGCAACTGCGCCGTCTGCGCCAGGGAGTTGTCGTCCCAGATGCGAGCGCGGATCCACTCCATGGCGGCCAGGGCCTCATCCTTGCCCAGCCAGCACTCGGTCCAGTCATCCGGGTTCACCATGTAGCCGCCGTAGGCATGGACGTGGACGGTGAGCCAGTTATACCAAAGAGGGATCTCGCCGCCCCAACGGACGATCTTGTCCTCCTCTTTCTTCACCAGCCGGTTCAGCATCATGGCATAGCTGTCCATGTCCAGGTCCCGGGTGGGATAGGGCTCCCCGGCCTCGTCATAGGCGGCCTTGCTGTAGTAGAGGAAGATGAGGTTTACGTAGTAGGGCATGCCGAAGCGGATGCTCTTGTCGTAGCTGACCATGCCGGCCCACTGCCAGGGGTGGAAGTCGGCGATGTCCTCCGCCGTCAGGTCCCGGTCCACCAGGGGCTGAAGGTCGAGCAGCTGCCCCTTGCCGTAGAACTTGCTGAACTCAGGCTCCCAGGCGGTGAAGACGTCGGGAGCGGTGCCGGCCACCATGGCCGCCAGGGTCTTCTCTACCCAGTTGTCGCCCAGAGGCTCGAACTCCACCTCGATTCCCGGGATCGCGTCCTCGGCCATGCTGAGGACACGGTCGATGTCGTTGGCGAAGTCGGGCCAGTCTTGCCAGCGGATGATCACCTTCTCCGCCGAGGCGGCCGGGGGCGGGGTCTCTCCCTCGACTGGGGTGGCGGGTGCGGCGGGCGCGGGGGTGGACCCGCCACAGGCGACCGCCCCGGCGCTCAAGGCAGCCAGAGCCGATAGGCGCATTACATCGCGCCGAGACAGCTTGCGAACCAATCTCATGTCGTCCTCCTATTCGGAAGTAGGGCGGGTGCCCGATGGACACTACCCGGAACCGCTAACATATCACACCATTACTGTATTCTACCGGCACGGCCGCAACGGAGCCACCTGGGGCGAATACGAGATTCTCCCCTACCGATGGTCCTGGCCCGCGGGAGGATGCCCCCTACCCCTTGACCCCGGTGATGACGATGCCCTGGATGAAGTAGCGCTGGGCCACCACGAACACGACCAGGACCGGGACCATGGCCACCAGGGTCATGGCCATCACCTGCTGCATGGGCACGTAGAGGATGGTGGACTGAAGGGTGCGAAGGCCAAGGGCGACAGTGAAGTGCTTGGGGCTGTTGATGTAGATGAGGGCACTAAAGAAATCGTTCCAGTCGTTGGTGAACTGGAAGATGGCGATGACTCCCAGCGCCGGTCGCATCAGGGGAATGATTATACGCCAGTAGGTGGCGAAGAAGCCGCAGCCATCTATCTTGGCGGCGTCGTCCAGTTCCAGGGGCACGGTCATGGCGAACTGCCGCAGTAGGAAGATATTGAAGGCGCTGCCGAAGAAGACCGGCACGATCAGCGGCCGCAGGGAGTTGACCCAGCGGAGCTTGGCGAACAGATAGTAGGTGGGCACCAGGGTGACCTGACCGGGAAGCATCATGGTGCTGAGCAAGACCAGAAAGAGGATGTTGCGGCCCCGGAAGCGCAGTCGGGCGAATCC
>JBBQIE010000530.1:0-2676 GCA_038324625.1 Anaerolineae bacterium
AGGCTTCTTGCCGTATCAACCGCATCCTCGATCAAGGGCACCAGGGACACTTTCTCTTTGCTCAGCGGAAGCCTGGCCGCCTCGATCTGAGACAGGTCCAAGACGTCATCAATGAGGCGGAGAAGATGAGTGGCTGCCTCATAGACCTCCTGAATGTCGGCTCTGAGATCGGCGGTCCATCGCACACCGCTGTAGGATTCCGGTGACGCATGCATCATTTGAGAGAAGCCGACGATCAGATGCAGAGGCGTGCGTAACTCGTGGCTGATGCTGGCGGCGAAGAGGCTCTTCAGTTGCCTGGCCTTCTCCGCTTCCTCGCGAGCCTCGGAGAGATCGTACGTGGTGCGCTTCAGGAGGTGGTTGGCCTCCCCCAGAGCCTTCAGGGTGGCATTGAGCCGCCCCCGCTCCGTCTGCAGCTTGTCGCTCAGCTCTCGGCTCGATTCGTATCCGGCAAGGGCCCAGCCCAGCACGGTGTAAAGGTTCCTGGACGTGAGCCAGCCGGCGGCCGCCAGGGCCCAACATGCCAGGACTGGTCCCACCACGGCGTAGGCCCCATCCCTGGGGGCTGCGATTAGAAGGGTGGCGGTGCCGATGACGACGGCGGCGGCGACCGCGCGGAAGTTGGCGACCAGCGAGCAGGCGGCAATGGCAACGAGCAAGACCAATGTGGCGGAGGAGGAGATCGCCTTCAGCGCCACTATCTCGACACCGAGCGTGCAACCCACGAAGAGCCACTGACGGAGCCTGACCGGGATGGGCACGGCCAATAGCACACCCCCGGAGAGGAGGAGGCTGGCAGGCAAGAATAGCGGCTGCCATGAGAACGATGGGCTCATCGCCACGCAGAGACCGACACCCCAGACGTAGCCGGAGGCGATCAGCGCCAGGGCGATAGAAGTGATGGCGCCGTTGCGCAAATCGTCCATCTCCCCAGCCCAGTCCGCCTGGATGATGGTCTGTGCCTCAGCAGCCATCTCACCTTCTCCTCTATCGGTGCCGTAAGTCTCCCCTGCCTCGTGCGTCGCTCCCACCGGCGAGCCCGCTCCCCGGGAACTGACAGCGCGCCCGCTTCAGTATATGTCTCATCGTCAAACAGAGAATGATTGGTTCCGGCAACACGGGTCTCCACCCGACCCACTGAAGCCGGCACCAGCATGGCCCAAGGCCGTGGGACGCTTGTCGTGGCCCGCCATCCCGGCTATCTTTGCCGGGCTTGGACCCGTCCAGAGGCATGGCCTCGCCATGTCCATGAGAAGAGGAGGACCTACCCGATGAGACCGAACCGCCTGCGTCAACTGCTCCGCGAGGGCAAGCCCAGCGTGGGCACCCACGTGCAATGCACCTGGCCGGCCGTGGTCGAGATTCTAGGCCAGACCGGCCTCTACGATTACGTCGAGCTGGTGGGCGAATACGCCCCCTACGACCTCTACGCCCTGGAGAACTTCGCCCGCGCCGTGGACCTCTTCGACGACTTCTCCGCCATGTTCAAGGTGGACCAAGACACCCGCACCTTCCTGGCGGAGCGGGCCATCGGCTCCGGAATCCAGAACATCCTCTTCGCCGACTGCCGCTCGGTGGCCGACGCCCAGGAGTGCGTCCGCGCCGTCCGCGCCGACACCCCCCAGACCGGTGGGGTCCACGGGGCCAACATGCGCCGCCACGTGGGCTACGTGGTCGAGCCCGGATCGCCCGGGTTCGTCCAAGCCATGGACGACGCCGTGGTGGCCCTGATGATCGAGAAGAAGGGGGCCGTGGAGAACCTGGAGGAGATCCTCTCGGTCAAGGGGGTGGACATGGTCCAGTTCGGCCCGGCCGACTACTCCATGAGCATCGGCCTCCCCGGCCAGTGGAACCACCCCAAAGTCCGGGAGGCGGAGCGCCGGACCATCGAGACCGCCCTCAAGATGGGGGTGGCCCCGCGGGCCGAGATCGGCAGCCCCGAGGCGGCCAAGCCCTACCTGGACCTGGGGGTCAAGCATTTCTGCATCGGCACCGACCTGGTGATCCTATCCCAGTGGTGGAAGGGGAGCGGCGAAAGCCTGAGGAAGCTGATCGAGACCGCCTAGACGCCGGTCAGGTATTACCACGCGAACCACGGCGTTGGGGTCACAACCGACCGGGACTCCCTTCGCCGTCACCCTGAACGAAGTGAAGATACCGTCTGCGCTGTCAAGAAAGGGCAGGGCGGTAATCAGGGTTGAAGCGGCGGTTGGACTTGAGTATGCCGTAGGCCAGGTGGATCAGTTTGCGCATGGCGGCGCCGATCACCGCCATCTTGCATAGTCCTCGCGCCGCCAGTCGGTCGCAGAAAGCCTTGATGAGCGGGTTGCGGTGTCGGGCCACCATCGCCGGCATGTATAGAGCCCTTCGCAAGCGGGCTGAGCCTTTCTTGCACATCTTAGCCTTACCCCTCACGGACTTGCCTGACTGCTGAATCTCGGGGCTAAGGCCGCAGAAAGCCACCACCTGCCGCACATCGCAGAACTGGCTCATGTCTCCCAGCTCCCCCAGGATCACCGAAGCGGTATGCCTACCGATGCCGGGGATGCTGCTGAGAAGACTACAGCGATGTTTCAGGTCCGGATGAAGGGCCACATGCTCCCTCATCGCCCGCTCCATCGCTTTGATCTGCTGGTCCATGAAGGCGATGGTCTGGCGCAACGAGTCCTCCACCTC
>JBBQIE010000531.1:0-2674 GCA_038324625.1 Anaerolineae bacterium
CTATGCCATTTACGTGAGCGGAGCGGTGGCGGAGCCTGGGGTGTACTATCTGAAGCCGGACGCCATCGTGGAGGATGCGCTCCTGGCGGCCGGAGGGGCAGCGCCGGGGGCCGACCTGGAAGGGCTTAATCTGGCGGGATCGTTGAGCCACGGCCTGCATCTGCGGGTTCCCTTTGCGGGTGAGGCGGGCTCAACAGACTCGGGAGGAGGCCTTCCGCTGGATTTGAACACGGCCACGGCCGTGGAGCTGGAGACGCTACCAGGGGTGGGGCCCACCCTAGCCGCGCGGATAGTGGCGTACCGGGTGGAGCATGGGCCCTTCAGCACCGTGGAGGAGCTGATGAACGTCCAAGGGATCGGAGAGCGGGTAGTGAGTCAGGTTCGACCCCTGGTGACGGTTCACTAGGGTCAGATCAGTGCCCATGAGCAGTGGTGACCAAGGAGCAGGTGATGGAGATATTTCTGGATACGGCCAAAGTGGACGAGATCCGGAGGGGCCTCGACCTGGGGGTTCTCGACGGGGTCACCACCAACCCTTCGCATATCGCCTCCACGGGAAGAAGGTTCCGGGAGGTGGTAGAGGAGATCTGCGGGATGGTGGAGGGGCCGGTCAGCGTCGAGGTGGTGAGCACCGATGCTGAAGGGATGGTGCGCGAGGCCGAGGACATCGCCGGCATCGCCCCCAACGTGGTGGTGAAGATCCCCACCATTCCCGAGGGCATTAAGGCGACCGCCAGGCTATCAGGGATGGGGATCAAGACCAACCTCACCCTGGTCTTCAACGCTGCCCAGGCCCTGCTGGCCGCCAAAGTGGGCGCCACCTACGTCAGCCCCTTCGTCGGGCGCCTGGACGGCATCGGCCACTCGGGAATGGAGGTGGTGGAGCAGATTCGCCGCATCTACGACAACTACGACTACCCCACCAAGATCATCGTGGCTGCCGTGCGGCATCCCATGCACATCCTGGAAGGGGCGCTCGCCGGGGCCGAGGTGGTTACCACCCGGCTGGAGATCCTGGAGCAATGCTTCCAGCATCCCCTGACGGACTTGGGCCTGAAGCAGTTCCTGGCCGACTGGGAGAAGGTGCCTCAATGATGCCGCTCCGGGGGACGGGGGAGTCCATCACGGTTGCCCGCCGGTTGGAACACACGCTGCTGCGGGCCGACGCTACCTTGGCCCAGATCGAGGCCCTATGCTCCGAGGCGGCGGACCTGGATCTCCTGGCCGTTTGCATATCCCCATATTGGGTGGAAAGGGCGGTGGCCGTTCTGTCCGGGACCCCGGTGAGGGTGGTGACCACCTGCGGCTTTCCCTTGGGGAGTGAGCTGACCGAAGTCAAGGCGGCGCAGGCGACTGCCGCCCTGGACCTGGGAGCCGCCGAGGTGGATATGGTGATGAACGTCGGTGCCCTCAAGTCGGGCATGACTGACTGGGTGCGGGCCGACATCGAGGCCGTGACTACCGCTTGCCATGCCCGCGGCGGCACCCTGAAAGTCATTCTTGAGATGGGATACCTCACCCCTGACGAGAAGCGACTGGCCTGCACCATTGCCGCCGAGAGCGGCGCCGACTTCGTGAAGACCAGTACCGGCTTCGGGGCCGGCGGGGCCACCATCGAGGATGTGGCCTTAATGCGGAGCCTGGTCCCGGCGACGGTAGGAGTCAAGGCCGCCGGGGGGATCCGGGACTTGGACACCGCCCTGGCGATGATCACCGCCGGGGCCGATCGGATTGGCACCAGTGCCGGCGCGGCCATCGCCAGGGCCGCCCGAGCCATGGAGGATGAGTAAGATGGTATTAGGAGATGGAAGGCGATTCGGGTGGCTCCCCCTGTTCGATCCCAGCGAGGGCCGGACGGTCCTGGAGCCGACCGGGTCAGGCAAGGGGTATTGGGTGGGAGCGCCCAGCATCGCCTACGACCACGAGGAGGATCGCTTCTACCTGTACTACCGGGTGCGGGAGCCCCGGCCGGTTCGCGGCAAGGAGTGCCGGATCCTCACCAGCGAGGATGGCATTCACTTCGAGCCGGTCTGGATGGCCGGCCAGGCGGACCTGGGCACCACCTCCATGGAACGCAGCTGCCTGACCCGCACCCCGGAGGGCCGGTGGCGGCTGTATCTCTCCTACGTGGGGGCGGATGACGGGCAATGGCGCATTGACCTGCTGGAGGCGGACCGGATAGCCGACCTGGATGTCTCCCAGCGTCGGCCCATCCTCCGGGCCGAGGATGTAGATGGTGAGGGGGTGAAGGACCCCTGGGTGGCTATGATCGGGCCTCTCTACTACATGCTGGCCAGCTTCGCCCCGAAGCCGGCGAGGCTGCCGGTAGCGCGGGAGGGCGACCTCCATGCCACCGGGGATGTCTACAACACCGGTCTAACCAAGTCCAGCACCGGCCTGGCTATCAGTGAGGACGGCGTGGACTGGCACTGGCAAGGTGAGGTGTTCGCTCCCTCCGAGAAGGGGTGGGATTCCTGGGCCGCCCGTCTGGGGAGCCTGGTCTACGTGCCGCCGGTCTTCCTGGGATTCTACGACGGTGCCGCCGGGGTGGAGGAGAACTACGAGGAGCGGTGCGGGCTGGCGGTGAGCACTGACCTCCGGCACTTCCAGAGGGTCAGCTTCTCGGGACCGGCCCTGACCTCCCCACACGCCTCGCATAGCGTGAGGTACGTGG
>JBBQIE010000532.1:0-2663 GCA_038324625.1 Anaerolineae bacterium
GTACGAAAATGGCGGCGAAATGCGGTCACTGTCCATGTAGGCCCGCAGCACGTCGTCGTCATGCACCAGCTCTACGAAGCAGGGCGACGAGGCTGTCCGCTGAGACGGGGCGGGCAATTTCACGAAGAGCGAAGAGCACGACCTCGTCACAGGCAGACTGCCACTGGGCCAGGCACGCAGCAAGCTCCTGTGCCCCGACGGCACGACTCCTCCTGTCGGACTGAGGCGCAAGAACACCTGTGAAAGGCTAGCCGATACTACGGTTGCGGTCAAGACCACAGGCCGAATGGCCGGCGCTGGGCCGCCGTGAAGAGTGAAAGTATGCGGTCGAGGGTTTCAGCGGAGGAGGCGGAGCGGGTGCGCATTGCACCTCTTCTACTCCTGAGATGGGTGTCGCTCGGATGCCAGCTGACGGAGACGGCTCCGGCGCGCGCTCGGCAGGAGGCAGGCAGAGCAACCGTCCAGCCAACGGGAGGTGCTGGTGCCGTGCCCCTCAGGCCTGTGGGCCGGTTCTGATGCCGTTGCGCACCGGCAGAGGGCCCTGAGCGACGCCAAGTGGACGATGCACGCTCACAAGTGCCGTCATACGAGCGGAGTATTCCGGTGGTGAATCCAGTGCGGAGAGGACGCGCGGGCGGCGTAAAGACGGAGACCGGTGGGCTGTCGGGGGCCCACTTTAGAGTAGTTCCGGGCCTCCCGCTGGTTGGGTCAGTGAGCCGCACAGGAATCGAACCCCTAACCTACTGGCCAAGAGTCAGTGTGCATGGGCCAAGCACGCAACCGAGGAGGTGCATCCGACTTCTGATCATCCGCCAAGGTGGGGGCTCTTCCTGGCCACCAGTGAATGCCTCCACTTGGCCATCGAAAGGCGGCGCCTGAGAGCAATATGATGCTCCGCTGGGTCGCTGCCTTGTGGACTCCGCCGGTGCCGGCAACTGTGCCCGACCCGCCGCTTCTGGAATGCAGGTGACACGGTCGGGCTTGGGTCCGTATGGGGAGGTCGAAGACGTAACGGTCCTGGCGCCAGATCGCCCTGTGCGGCGGGCGTTGGGCTCCGGGCACAGCATCCCTACGTCATCCCACCACCCTCAACACGCCCCGCCCGTGAACACACGAGCCCAGCTGGCTACGACCCCTTGAGGTTGGGCCGTGTCATTATACAAGCCTTGGTAGGGCGGGTGGGATTCGAACCCACATGGCCTTGCGGCCAGCGAATTTTAAGTCCGCTGCGTCTGCCGTTTCGCCACCGCCCCCCGTGAATCGCCCGACCCCTTTAAGCGACCATGCCCACCGGAAGCCAGTGGGCAGAGGGTCATCGGGCAGAGGCGACGGTCGGATTTGAACCGACGATGGGGGTTTTGCAGACCCCTGCCTTGCCACTTGGCGACGTCGCCATCCTTGAGGATCGCTCACCAATTATAGCCCGGCGTCCTCGCTCGCGGCAATAACGCAACGGCCCTCCGGCCCAGGGGGATCGTCGCCCAAGAGCGCTCCCTTCAAGGGTGGAAGGGGTACCGCGATCTATCAGTTGTGTACCCCATTACTCCCGTCGCTACACCGTCTCCACCGACAGGGTCAGCAGCCAATCACCGGCACTCGGGGGCACCAGGCGGACCGGGCCATCGCCCGCCACCTCGGGGCCGGCAATCCAGTCGCCCGTGGAGGGGTTCATCCAACGACTGGTGGCAGCGCCCCCCAGGGCCCGCGGATCGAGCGCGATCTCCGCTCCCGCCGGGGCATAGACCACCGCCAGCCGGTCCTCCGCTGACATGGCCGCGGCCACGAACCACTCCGGGTCTGCCTGCCCCGGCTGAATGGCCACCAGTTCCGGTGCCGGTTGCAGCCTCCACCAGGGTAGTGATCCGAAAAAGGCCCGAAGGGGCTCTATCTGGCCGGCGCCCTCGCTCTCCACCGCCTCCCACCAGGGAGGGGCTTCCCCGCTGTGAGGATGGTCCGGCGGCACCGCCACCGACTCCATCCAGGGCCAAATCCCGTGATGCCCATAGGTGACCCCGGCCGTGGGCGAGACCAACAGGCTCCAGTAGAGGACCCGCCGCACTCGGTCCGCTTCGAACCGAGTCCGGGACTGGTAGGCTCGGTGATGCTCGGAGTTCGGCTCCAGGTTCACCACCGGCCGTGGGGGGTACATAGACCAATCCCGCGCCGGGGGGCCGGAGGTCAGCCAGCCCAGATCCTCGGCGCCGTCCCCGTGGCCACTCTGGTAGCCGATGAAGTCGAACCATTCCTGATCCTCAAACTCATCGCCCACCCATTCCTGTCCGCGCGGGTGCATGGTCACCGGGGCATGAGGCCGATCACCGAAGACCGCCGCTCCGATGCGGTGCCAGCGGTCCGCCTTTTCGCCGGAGTAATCGCCGTCGCCCCCCAGCATCCAGGCCACCTGGTAGGCCCCGTAGCGGGCCATCATATACTTGGCCAGAGCGATGGCATCGCTCTCCGGCAGGGTGTAGCCCGGGTTGTCGTCTCCGGCGATGGCCCAGAGAAGCACCGGGGCCGAGAGTAGCCCTGCCTCGTTGACCGCCGCCACCTTGGCGTCCAGCCTCTGGAAGAAGGCCGGGTTGATCGCGATATCGTCCTCCCCGAAGTAGGCCCGTTCCCCCTGGGCATCCCGGGGAAAGGCCCGGTATTGGGCCAGGAGGTAC
>JBBQIE010000533.1:0-2656 GCA_038324625.1 Anaerolineae bacterium
CCAAACCAGAAGCGTACCTTCATGCAGCCGTTGCTCTCCACCCCCTTTGAGGGGTGCGGAAAATGAGTCTAGACGGGCTGCTCCACCCAGCCTCCGAGGAGCACACCGCCTTTCGTGAGTTGCTCTGTTCTGTGCTCGGCATCCGCGTCTGAGACGTACTGCCTGGAGCCGCACCCACCGAAAGTTCCTACGCCAGCGCCTGTTTCAGCCCCCGGGCCCACTCCCGGACGGCATCCCAATCCCGCCAGTCGCCCTGGGGCATGACCTTGACGAACAGGTTCACTGGGAAGGAGGCCCGGGAGGCTTCCAACACCCCACCGAAGGTGGCCGTGGTCCGGGGTCGGATCATCTCCACCAGGGGCTGGAGGGGCTTGGCAGCGGTCTCCCGGTTCTGAGGGGTGTCCTCTTTCATCTGCGCCCCCAGGCTGAACAGGGCCACCGGCATCTGGCGCAGCTTCTCTTGATGGTCTCGGACGAACTTGGTGGTCTCTCCCTTACACCGCCCGGCCCGGACGGCGGTGCCCAGGACCATCGCCCGATAGGGGGACAGGTCTCGGACCTTCGCGGCCGGCATTACCTCCACCTCGCTTCCGCCCTCGCGCAGCACTTTGCCGATCTCCTCCGCCACCTCGGCGGTGGAGCCGCACCAGGAGCCATAGGTCACCAGCACGCGGTCGCTCATTCCCTTCCTCCCTGTATATCAGTGCGCATCAGGATAGCAGGTTCAACGGACTCTCTCCAGACCGGCATGGCCGTAGCTTCGGGTGGAGAGATCCAGATCCCTAGGGTTGGTAGGCGGACTCGGCCAGGTGCTTGATGCTCCGCATGGTCCTATGCTCCATGAGGAAGCCGCCCGGCTCGAGGAGCGGGTGGTTGAGGGCTCGCATCCACGGACTGCCCCCGTAGTCGGCCCGAGTGCGACCGCGGAACGGAATCTACTGCCATGGCCGCTTCCACCGACGATTATACCGAGGTTGGAGGAATCAGTCAGATGGTGCGGGCGCCACTTGCACTGTGGGCCCGGAAGGCCCATCCTACCCCCGACCGCGGCCGCTGAGAGAGGGCGCGGGAAAGCTCGAGAGGGGGCAGGGGAGAATGTCCATAGCACCGGTGAAAGTGGGCCTGATCGGCTGCGGCACCATCAGCGGCATCTACTTCAAGAACGCTGCCAAGTTTCCCATCCTAGACTTGGTCGCCTGTGCCGACGTGGTGCCGGAGCGGGCCCAGGCCCGAGGGGCGGAATTCGGGGTCGAGGCCGTCGCGGTCTCGGAATTGCTGGCCCACCCGGAGATCGAGATGGTGCTGAACCTCACCATCCCTAAGGCGCACGCCGAGGTGGCCCTGGCCGCCCTGACAGCGGGGAAGTCGGTGTACAATGAAAAACCCTTGGCCGTCACCCGCGAGGACGGGCGACGGATGCTGGACCTGGCGGAGGAGAAGGGTCTGCGCGTGGGGAATGCGCCGGACACCTTCCTGGGCGGGGGCATCCAGACCTGCCGCAAGATCATTGATGACGGCTGGATCGGGGAGCCGGTGGCGGCCACCGCCTTCATGATGGGCCACGGACCGGAGAGCTGGCATCCCGACCCGGAGTTCTACTACAAGATCGGCGGCGGACCCATGTTCGACATGGGCCCCTACTACCTGACCGCTCTGGTGAACCTGATCGGGCCCGTGCGGCGGGTCACCGGCTCCGCCCGGATCACCTTCCCGGAGCGGACCATCACCAGCGAGCCGAAGCACGGCACCGTCATCGAGGTAGAGACACCGACGCACGTGGCCGGGGTCATGGACTTCGAGAACGGGGCCATCGGCACCATCATCACCAGCTTCGACGTCTGGGGGGCGGACCTGCCCCGCATCGAGATCTACGGGAGCACCGGGTCTCTGAGTGTGCCCGACCCCAACACCTTCGGGGGACCGGTGAGGATCCGGCGGGCGGGGGCGAAGGAATGGTCGGAGGTGCCCCTCAGCCACGGTTACAGCGAGAACGCCCGCGGGGTGGGCCTGGCGGATATGGCCTGTGCGCTCCGGTCGGGAAGGCCGCACCGGGCTAGTGGGGAGTTGGCCTACCACGTCCTGGACGTGATGCACGCCTTCCACGATGCCTCCCGGGAGGGCCGGCACGTGGAGATGGCCAGCACCTGCCAGCGACCGGCGCCCCTGCCCTTGGGCTTGCCGGAGTTCGAGTTGGACGAGTAGCGGGGGCGTCTGGATCACGAGGGGGGGTTGGATCGCGAAGGACGCGAAAAGGGGCGAAAATGTCCTGGTTCGTGTGAGGATGGAATGGGTTGGGGTGGCCCTGGTGTGAGCGTCGGCAGGCGACGCGGGACAGGACGGGCGACTAAAGGCGCCCGCTAAGGGCCTTTGGCCAAGAAGACCGTGTGGCCTCTACCCTGGCCGAAGGCCTTCAGCGGCGGCCTTCAGACCGCCGCCTCGCCGCTGCCTGACATCACTCGAACCAGGACAAAAAAGGGATGAAAACGCGAAAGGTCGTCGGCATGCCGGGGACTCTCCTCTACCGCCGACGCGTGTATCTGTACCGGCCCCCGAGGCGCGACCGACGCATGATCTGGCGTAGGGGCCGTGCCCTCGTGTCGGCCCCTTAGGGAGGAAGGATGGAGATGGGCGGACCGACGGCTCGGGTGCGGAGGCT
>JBBQIE010000534.1:0-2656 GCA_038324625.1 Anaerolineae bacterium
CGAGGCGCTGCTTCAGGACGGCCTCGGTGTGTTCCCCAAGGGCGGGCGCCGGCCCGGAGATGGCGCCCGGGGTACGATCGAGCTTGATGGGCAGGCCCGCCATGCGCATGGGCCCGGCCACCGGGTCCTCCACCGTCTGGATCATCTCCCGCGCCGCCACCTGGGGGTCGAAGGCAAGGTCGGCCACGGTGTTGATGGGCCCACAGGGGATGCCCGCCGCCTCCATCTTCTCCAGCCACCAGGAAGTGGGGTGCCCGCGCACTATCTCCGCCACCAGGGGTTCGAGATCGGTGTGACCCTGGGTGCGCTGGTCATTGCTGGTGAATCGGGGGTCACAACCCAGTTCCTGACAGCCGACCACCTGACAGAACTTGGCCCAGAGCCGGTCGTTGCCGATGGCGAGCACGATCTGGCCGTCAGCAGTGTTGAAAGCCTGGAAGGGGGTGATGCTGGGGTGGCGGGTGCCCAAGCGCCCGGGGGCCTCGCCGCTGGCGAAGTAGCGGGCTAGGGCGTTTTCCAGGATGCCGATCTGGCAGTCGAGCATAGCCACGTCCACCAGTTGGCCCTCGCCCGTCCGGTCCCGATGGTGTAAGGCCCCCAGGATGCCGACCACTGCACAGATAGCGGCGGTGATGTCGCCGATGGAGACCCCCACCCGCACCGGGGGCCCGCCCTCCTCCCCGGTCAGGCTCATTAGTCCGCCCATGGCCTGGATGACGGCGTCGTAGGCGGGGCGGTGAGCGTAGGGGCCGGTCCGGCCGAAGCCGGAGACGGCGGCGTAGATGAGTCTTGGGTTGAGGGTTCGAAGCCGGTCGTACCCCAGGCCCAGGCGGTCCATGACCCCGGGACGGTAGTTCTCCAGCACCACATCCGCCTGCTTGGCCAGGCCCAGGAAGATGTCCCGCCCCTCGGATGACTTGAGGTCCAGGGTGATCCCCTGCTTGCCCCGGTTGACGCTGGCGAAGTAAGCGCTGACTCCATTCCGGAAGGGCCCGAAGGCGCGGGCGTCGTCGCCCCCGGTGGGGATCTCCACCTTGATCACCTCCGCCCCCAGGTCGGCCAGGATCATGCCGGCGAAAGGCCCGGCCAGCACACGGGTGACATCCAGAACTAGGAGATCGGTCAGGGGGCCGGAGGAGGGCATAGGCTGGGCTCCGAGGCGTTCAGAATGGAGAGGTGGGAGGGAGCCTACCGCGCGCGAGGGCCGTGGTCAAAGCGGCGCGATGGCCGCGAGACCCGGGCCCTGGGCCGGCCTCGGTTGGATCGCTCGGGCCCAACGGGCTAAGATGGTCCCCATAGAACCGCCGACCGTTACACCCGCCACAGGAGAGACCCATGAACCTGATCGTGCTCATGCTGGACAGCTTTCGCCAGGACCACATCGGTGTCTATCATGAGGGCCGGACCGCCTTCGAGGGCATCCCTCCCTGCCGCACCCCTAATTTGGACGCCTTTGCCAGGGAGTGCATCGTCTTCGACAACGCCTACCCCGAGGGCCTCCCCACCATCCCCGTGCGCACCGCCCTCATGACCGGTCAGCAGACCCTCCCCTTCCGCCCCTGGCAACCCCTGACCAAAGAGGACATATCGGTGGCCGAAATCCTGCGTCGGGAGGGCTACGTCAGTGGTCTCATCTCCGACTGCTACCACTACCGGGCCCCGGGCATGAACTTCCACCGGGGGTTCCATTCCTATCGTTGGATCCGGGGACAGGAGTACGATCCCTACGAGTCCGGTCCTACCCGTCGCAACCTGGACGACTACGTGAACCAGCACTATCCCCCCATCTGGCGAGACCGGGTGGCCCAGTTCCTGGCCAACACCGACGACTTCCAGGGTGAGGAGGATTGGTTCGCGGCCAAGGTGGTGGACGAGGCGGTGGGATGGCTGGAGCGGAACCGCTCCCACGACAACACCTTCCTCTGGATTGACAGCTTCGAGCCCCACGAGCCCTGGGACCCGCCGTCCCGTTTCGACGTCTACCGCGACCCCACCTACCGTGGCCCCCGACTGATCATGCCCATGGGTGGGCCCTACGACACCTGGGCCACCGAAGCCCAGGCGCGGGACATCCGGGGGCTCTATGCCGGAGAGGCGGCCTTCGTGGACCATTGCCTGGGGCGGCTATTCCAGGCTCTCGGCGACCTCGGCTACCTGGAGGACTCCATCGTCTTCATCGTCGCCGACCACGGCCATCCCCTGGGCGACCACGGCAAGTTCCTCAAGGGGGGCGACCGCCTGCACAGCGAGCTGCTCCGGGTGCCCTTCATGGTCCGCCTGCCCGGCGGGGCCCACGCCGGGAGGAGGCAGGCCATCGTCCAGTTCCAGGACGTCCTCCCCACCTTCCTGGACGTGATGGGGTTGGGGGCGAACACCTCCGCCATGCATGGCCGCAGCTTCAAGCCGGTGCTCACCGGGGAGAAGGACGAGCACCGGGAGGCCATGATCGTCGGCTATCACGAGGGAGCCGACCGCTGCATCCGAGACCGGCGCTGGAGCCTAGTCCTCCGGCCCGAGGGCCAACCGGACGAGCTCTACGACCTGGAGAACGACCCCAAGGAGTTGAACAACCTCATTGATCGGCACCCGGCAGAGGCCACCCGCTTGGCGGCGAAGTTCGGGAGCTACTTCCTCGGGAGTGGTCAGGGCAAGGGGG
>JBBQIE010000535.1:0-2653 GCA_038324625.1 Anaerolineae bacterium
CGAGTCAGGGCAGCAATCGGTGCTTTCTCGCGATCAGACCCGAACGGAGCCGGCGCTGAGCCAGGGCCACGGCCCGGCCCAAGGCGGCTCCGCCGACAACGTCGGTCAGGAAGTGCGCCCCCACGTACACCCGGGCCAGGGTCACCAGGGCTACGGCGGTCCAGACTGCTGTTTGGCCCTTTGCCGACAGGGTGGGCGCTACCGCCTCCGCTAGGGCCGCCGCCACCGCGGCGTGACCGGAGGGGAACCCCAACCCGGTAGCCGGTTGGCCTCGCTCCTGCGCCCCCGGGCACAGGTCAATAGGCCGATCGCGCTGCACCACCTTCTTCAGCAGCTTGGCCGCGTAGTAGGCAACCAGGCCGTCGCCCAGGAGCATCCCCGCCAGTCGCGGCTCCCGCCTCAGAAGCGCCGCCCCGGCCGCCACGAACACCGCCCCCAGCGAGCCCGCCTGCATGATGACCGACAGGGGAAGTTGCAGGAAAGAGGGCAAGCGGTTAGTCCGAAGGAAGGTGCGCCTCTCCCAGGAGCTGATCCCCGGCCGACCGGCGGCCAGGCTGGATAGGGTCAACAGCGATATTGCCGCTACCAGCGCCTCGACATCGGAGGACCCGTCGGGACTGGTGGTAGACCTACAAAACGTGGTTCTGCTCATGTTCTGCGCCATCGCTAACTGGAGACGTTCTTCAACCGCAATACGGCAGGAAGTATAGTGGACTCCATCGGCAAAGCAATTCCGCCGAGGCCGTCAGTGGACCAGCCCCAGCGCCGGCGCTACACTCCTCTCGGTGCCGGAATCAGATCAGACCGGAGGAGAAGCCCCATGCCCTCGGACCACCTGACCATCTTCGCCGACTCGGAGATATGCCTCCGCGGCGTGTCCCTGCTCACCGCCCGAGACCGGGAGCGAGACCTGATCCTGGCCCCGGAGGGGGCTTCCCTCGACGACACCGGCCTGGAGGGGGGCGAGATTATCGGCCTCTATCGGGCCTTCCCGGCCGATTACGGCAACATGCTGATCTGGGATCGAGCCCTGGCCCCCGAGCCCCGGCTGGTCGCCCTGAACGCTTCCGGTCATGACCGGGGCTTCGGGGCCGGCAACCGGATGGTGGCCTCCTGGTCGGACCTGCCAGGCCTCCGGGATCGGCGCACCTTCGCCGGCTGGGACGGCATCTTCGCCGCCATGCTCCCCTCCTCCGCCCCCTTCTGGTTCATCCAGCAGTCCATCGTGCGCGAGCTCATCCCCGAGGGAGTGTCGCCCGAGGAACACCCGGGCATCGGCCACACCGGCGGCTACGGGCCCCGAGAGCTGCTGCGAGCCGGCCTGTTCGCCTACGCCTCCCAGGGAGGCTATCGCCGTCACCACCTCCCCATCGGCGCCGACGCCGACCACGCCATCATCACCGGTCGAGACGAGGAGTCCCTGGCCCAGTCCCTGGCCTTCAATCGGCTGGCCATCGCCGAGTCTCACGACTACACCAAGTTCACCGTGGATACCAGCCACCTTTTCGACTTCCCCATCGAATTGGCCCCGGCGGACCGCCGGCGTCTCTTGGACGCCTTCAGCGGCCGTCGCTTCCCGCTGCCCAACATCTTGGAGGGCCGCCAGGCCCTCCAGTTCCAGTTCGAGGAGGAGGACATCCTCCGCCTGGGCACCCGCTACTGGAAGGCCGGTTCCGTCCATGCCGACATCTATCGCCTGGTGGAAGGCCTGAAAGAAGGCCAACCCTTCGACTACGAGCTGTCCTTGGACGAGACGCCTGAGGCCACCCCGCCCCGAGACCTGCTCTTTTACCTGGTCATGCTCCAGGAGGTCATGGGCCTGCCCGAGGGGGCGATCGCCTCTGCCGGGCCCAACCTGGGCTTCATCAAGCGCCACGATTTCGAGGGGGACCTGCACCAGCTCCGGGCCCAGGCCAACGCCTGTGCCTCCGTCCTGGGCCACTTCGGGGCCATGCTCTCCGTCCACTCCGCCGACGGAGTGCGGGCTGCCACCGGCAAGGGCCCAGGCGTGGACGAGGTCCTGCTCCAGGCCACCGGCGGACGGGCCGAACTCAAGGTGGCCGACGTCTACCAGGAGGTCTTGTGGCAGGTGCTCGCCGCCTCCCCCGATGCAGCTGAGCGAGCCACCTTCCAGGAAGCCTGGCGCCGGACCCATGCTGCCGCCGGTCAACTGGCGGCCATCTGGGGCGGCAGCCTAGCCTCTTTGTCCGCCGCCGAGGCCCAAGCCTCTCTCGGCGACGACCACTGGCAGGCCGCGGTTGCCCGCCGTCAGGGCGAGGAAGCCCTCCAGCTGGCCCAGGGGGTGGCCGGCTACGGCCTGCCCCTCTTCCGCCTCGCCGCCGACCTGTTGGCCCAGACCGACGCCGCTCACCCGAGCCCCGACGCCGAGCTCTTCCGCCGCTTCATGTTCCTCACCTATCGGGGGCTCCGGCCTGCTATCTTCGCCACGCTCAACGGCGAAGGCTGGCAGCGCCTCTCCGACGCCATCGAGGAGGCCACCGTGATCCGCCTAAGGGCCATGAACTGGGTGATGGACGGTGGGTAGCCCCATGAAGACCGAGATGAGCGGTCTGGTGGCCATGGTCACCGGGGGTGGGAGCGGTATCGGCCGGGCCACCTGCCTTGAGCTGGCCCGGCGCCGGGCGGAGGTAGC
>JBBQIE010000536.1:0-2651 GCA_038324625.1 Anaerolineae bacterium
CCCGCGGGGGCGGGGGGCTTGGTTTTGGTGGGGGTGTTTTTGTCTGGGGGGCCGCCCCCTACCCCCCCCTCACCCCCACCCCCCCCGGCTGTCAGTGCCGTGTTGGTGCTGTGTTGTCACTCACGTGCTAGAACTTCCAGCCGATTAGGTTCCAGAAGTTGGCCCACAAGAGCAGCCCTCCCGCGGCCACCACGGCCAGGGCATAGGGCACGTGCCTGGCGATACCCGCCTCCGGCCAGCGGAGCAGGGTGGATACCGCCAGCGCGGCGGCCAGGACCACGAGGGCCGCCGGCAGGGCGAAGACTGCCCACCACAGCAGCGACACCTGGCCCTGGATGTAGCTCAGGAAGCCCACGAAGGCGAAGGCCACCAGCCCGAGGAGGAAAGCCAGCACCATCCCGCCCGTGCCCACCGCCAGCCAGCGGGCGGCAGGCAAGGCCTGCTTGTCGAACAGGGCGTAGACCATCACCCCGAGAATCAGGACCACGAGCGCCAAGGGCAGCAGGGGCTGGAACAGTAGCGCCTCGTATCCGGTCAGCCGCTGATAGCCTCTAGGGGCGGCACTATCGAGGGACATCATGGTCCGGCCCCCACCATCCTCCCGGAAGACCATCCAGTCGTTGCCGTCGGTGCGCCGGTACAGGCCGGGTTCGGTCTCCACCCAGAGACTGGGTTGATACGAGGCTGGGTCTTGACTCCTAGCCAGGGGATGAATGGTCTCTAAGTAGCCGTCCTCAGTGGCCCTGACGGTGATAGGCTGGAAGGCCGGCTGGTATAGGAGGCGGATCTTCTCGAGGGTGGTCTCGGCCCGGCGGGTGGAGATGTAGCGTCCCGCCAGTGGAGCGGCCCGCTGGAAGGCACCGTCCGAGGGCTGGGGAACGGTGGTGTCCGCCGCCGGGTAGAAGCGGTCGAAGAAGGCCTGAATCAGCTCCCGGCGGGCGGGCCCGCCTCCCGGGGCGTTGTACACTACGTAGAGACCCAGGTTCTCCTCGGGGAGCAGACACAACTGGCTGAGGAAGTAGCTGGTCTCCCCGGAATGGGTGAGGAGGACCCGCCCGTTGACCCTGAGCTGGTAGAATCCGTAGGCCATGCCGCTGAGCCTGGGATCATTGCCGAAGTGCCGCCGGTGCATGAGTTGGGCCGTCTGCTCCTCCAGGATGCGGACATCGCCGTAGCGACCATCCTGAAGGTGGACGATCAGGAACCGGCCCATGTCGGTGACGGTGGCGCTGGTACTGCCGGCGGGAGCGATCTGGAAGAGCTCGAAGGGCTGAGGCTGGAAGGCCCCGTTGGCGTACACGTAGCCCGTGGCCAGATCGGCGGCCAGCGCCGGGGGCACGGGCTGTTGGAAGGTGGTGTGATCCATGCCTAGAGGGGTGAGGATGTTCCGCTCTACGTACTGCTCGAAGGGCATACCCGAGACCAGCTCCACGATGTAGCCGGCCAGAGCCGTCCCGTAGTTGGAGTAGGCCGTCACCTGGCCCGGGGGGAAGATGCGTGCGGGGACCTTTTGAGCCAGGAAGGCGCCCAGCGGCTCCAGATCCCCCAAGCGGGGGCGCACCATGCCTATGGGCCCATCCTCGAAGCCGGCGGTGTGGGTCATGAGGTGCTCGAGGGTGATGGGCTCGGGGAAGGTGTCCGGGATGCGGAAGCCGCTCAGGTAATCATTGACGTCGGCATTCAGGTCGAGCTTCCCCTGCTCCACCAGTTGCATGACGGCGGTCCAGGTGAAGGTCTTGGCGATGGAGCCGGTGCGGAAGAGGGTCGTCTCGGCGTCTACCGGCCGCTCCTGGGCCACGTCGGCCAGGCCGTAGCCCCGGGCGAAGATCACCTCCCCGTCCTGGACGACGGCGATGGCGGCGCCAGGGACGTGGTACTGGTCCAGTTGCTGGGGGATGAGAGCGTCGAAGAGGGCTGCCATCTCCTCCGGGTCGAGGGAGGCGGCGCCTCCGGTGGGCAGAGGCCCCGACGGTCCCTGGTCGGACGCCAGCATCCGACCGAGGGGAGGCCCCACGGCAAGAATCATCGCCAAACCCATCAACAATCGCCAGAACATGGTCTCTCTCCTTCCTGAGATCGGTGCTCCCGTTCCCCCCGTGGGTCGGGGGCCGGCACGGGGCATCGCTCCTGCGCCGTATCGTGCGTCGGCTCCGCGGGCCGCCACCGTTTCGCGTTTTCGTCCCCTTTCTGTCATGGTTCGTGTGAGGATGGAATGGGTTGGGGTGGCCCTGGTGTGAGCGTCGGCAGGCGACGCGGGACAGGACGGGCGACTAAAGGCGCCCGCGGACACGGCCCTAGCCGTGCCTATTGCTGAGGGCCTTTGGCCAAGAAGACCGTGTGGCCTCTACCCTGGCCGAAGGCCTTCAGCAATAGGCACGGCAGTGTCCGCGGCGGCCTTCAGACCGCCGCCTCGCCGCCGCCTGACATCACACGAACCAGGACATTTTCGTCCCCTTTCGCGTCGTTCGCGATCCAAACGCCCACACGATCGCGAGCCACAACATGCCAGGGATCGCGAGCCACAACATGCCAGGGATCGCGTTCTACCCGGCGGTGCCCTCCGGCAAGGGAAGGATTTCGAAGGGCAACGGGCCGAGGAGCCCCTTCGGGGTGGAGGCCTCACCCACGGCCACGGTGGCCCGATAGCCGCC
>JBBQIE010000537.1:0-2649 GCA_038324625.1 Anaerolineae bacterium
CCGCACCTCGGTAGTCGCCGCGACCGCCTCCGCCGCCGAGGACTGTAGACTAAGGATGATGCCCCCGTCGAGGGTGAGTTGTCCTTCCCCCGGCGCCGTCATGGAGAAGCGGTAGAGCCCGTCGGTGGGAGCCAGCAGCACACCCTGCCACGAGAGGCTGCTCGGGAGGGGCTCTTCTGGGCCTAGGACATACTCTAGGGTCGGGGTCACCACCGCCCCGATAGGCTCACCCGGCCAGGTTCCCTCCATCTCCAGGCCCTGGGTCCGCTCGATGTCCTCCGGACCGAGGACGTACTGGAAGAGAGTCACGTGACCGTCGCTGGGGTTGCGGTGCAGCACCGTCTCGGCATCGGGATACCAGCGGGGTATCAGGTTGGCCAGGGCCAGGTGCTGCTCGCCCACGAAAACCAAGGCCCCCCGCGGGCCGGTTCCTCGCAGGGGAAGCAACTCCGAGGGGACGAAGGGGTCGGGCTCCTCGAACCAGGGCACCAGGAAGCGCACCGTCGGCTGGCGGGAGAGCAGGGGATCCACGTAGACCTCCCAGCCGGGCCCATAGTCGCGGATGGCGTAGCCCAGGAGGGTTTCCGGGGTGGAGAAGGCGTTCCAGGAGGCGAAGTCGCGGGCCTGCCTCATGAAGAAGGTGAGGTAGTTTCCCCCCAGCAGCCAGCCCCCGGCTACCACCAGGGGGGCGATGAGCAGGGGCCAGCGGCGCTCCCCGAAGGTACACCGCCAGCGCCCCCACAGATCGGCCAAAGGTAGGGCGGCGATCAGGTACACCGCCGGGAGGGCCCCGATGCTCCGCAGGGATTGGGGGGCCTCGAAGGCTACGCTGAAGATGCCCCCGGCCAGCATCACCAACAGCCAGCCCAGGAGCAGCCAGGACCGGGGCTCCCGGTAGGCGGCCAGGCAGGCGGCTACCCCCAATAGGAAGAGGGCGCCCACCAGGGGATGCAGCATGGGCAGGCCGGGGAGGTTGTGGCGCCCGTTCCGGTCCCCTTGGAAGTTGAACATCCCCAAGTGCCGAACCGTGTTGCGGAGGATGTCCTCCCGCGCCTCCCATAGGGTGCGGTCGCCCACGAGGGACAACCGGCGGGTCCGCTCCCCGAAGGACTCCGGGTCGGTGCGGGCGTGATAGATGACCGGAGTGGCCGCCGTCACCGCTGCCACTGTCAGCATGGCCAGCCCGATGATGGCCTCGCGGAGGGAGACCCGACGGCCCAGGACGTGGAGGGCGATAGCTCCCAGGAGGACGACAGGGACCAAGCGGAAGGCGGTGTAGGTCAGCAGTCCCAGCCCCAGGCAGAGGCCGGACAGGACGTAGCCGCTCCGGCGACCCCGCCTCAGGGCCCACAGGAGGAACAGGAGGCAGGCGGTCAATAGGGTGGGGACCATGACGGCGTCGAAAGCGATGCGGCTGAAATTGGCGTGCCAGCGGGAGGCGGCCAGCATCAAGGCCGCCGCCAGGGCCACCGGCGAGGCCAGGAAACGACGGGCCAATAGATAGAAGAAGGGCAGGGCCAGCATCCCGGGGAAGACGGCCGTCAGGCGGAGGGCGATCTCATTGGTTCCCCCCAGGCTGAGTAGGGCGGCCACGAAGTATTCGTACAGGGCCCCAAAGCGGCCGTAGAACCCCAGGTCGCCGGCGAAGTAGGGGGGGAAGTAGCGGTCGGCCACCGCCCGCATGGCCTCCATGGCGTTGACCGCCTCATCGTAGTAGATCCCCGAGGGGAAGGAGTCGAGGCGGTAGAGGCGCATGAAGGCCCCCCAGGCCAGGATGAGGGCCAGGGCCGCCCACTCCCAGGGGCGAGGCTTTTCTCCTAGGGAAGACTCGTGTAGGCGCAGGGTAGCGGCCGCCCCGAACAGGGCCCCCAGCGAGAGCAGGTAGACCAGCCAGGGCACCGGGGAACCGGTCCGAAGGGAGAAGAGACGCAGGACTGCCGCTCCCAGGATGGCGGCGCTCAGGAGCCAGAGGACGGCCTGGTCGCGGGCCTCGCGGGGGAGGGGCGGCGTCGAGGCCGACGGGCCGGCTGCCTCCGCCTCCTCCGGGAAAGCCCTGGGGCGGGAGTACAGGTAGAGAGCCCCGGCCGTCAGGTAGAGGGCCAGGCCGTTAGCGGGTCGCCCGGCACCGACCTCGCTCTGAGCGATCAGGGCCACCGATAGGGCCAGGAGCGCAAGGCCCAGGCCCCGCGAGTCGCGGCCCTGGGTGGAGGGAGTCACCACACCCCGATGCAAGCTCCCTCCTGTGGCCCTGTCAGATAAGATCTCGGGTTCATAGGGGGCCATGATACCCAAAGGCGGCCCCCACGGCACGCTCACCGGGGGCAAACCTAACCCCCCAGCGGCAGGCACTGCGCTTCTGCCTATTGCGCCAGGCAGTAGCCTGGCTATTGCCCCCTTCCCGACGCGGGAAGGGGGAGCGAGGCCTCTCCTCCCCGCCCCGGGGAGGGGCCGGGGGTGAGGTCGCCCGGGCTCTCTAGCCGTACATCCCCAGTTCCGTCTGCCACTGTAGGAAACGCACTACGTCGTTACGGCTCACCATCCCCTCCAAGCGGCCATCGCGCACCACCGGGAGTTGGTGGACGCTCTCGTCGGCCAGGCGGGTGAGGATGGTGTTGCCGTCGTCGTCCGGGAGGACCGTCTTCAGCTGCC
>JBBQIE010000538.1:0-2648 GCA_038324625.1 Anaerolineae bacterium
AGTGTTATCCTCACAAGGGGCCCCCCTACACTGTGGCCGTTTCGTGCCGTCCTGAGGTGTGGGGGGCGCCCTCGACCCCCCCCCCCCGGTCGTCTCTATCTGACCAGTAGCTTCATCGGCAGGGTCACCGCTCGTTCGACCACCTCGGTGCCCCGACGATCGAATACCGAGGGCCTGGCCAGCGTCACTCCGTCGTAGAGCCCCACCACCAGGCGATAGTCCCCGGGTTCGGCGGACAGGGGCACGGTCAGATGGATCTGGTCGGCGATGTTGTGCTGGGGCAGCCATAGGTCCGTCGGGTAGAGCCCCCCTACCGGCCACTCATCCCACTGCGCCACGATGCTTCCCCCCGGCGACACCAAATGGACGAACCGTTTCAGCCGCGCCTCCACCGGCCTCTCGGTCCTCCAGAAGAGAGTCAGGTCCAGCCCCTCCCCGGCGCGGACGTCCGACCGGCTCAGGTCGAAACCGAGCAGGCGCACCTCTTCCCCGAAACGGAACCACCGGTCGCCCGGGAACCTCTTCATGTCCAGGGGATGATCGTAGACCACTTGGATGTCCTGGAGGCCCACCCCATCCTCTCCGGCAGAGGCAGGAAGGCTAGTGCCGGACACGGGATCATAGAGGCCCACCTGGAGTAAGTAGGCTATCGCCGGGGCGTCCTTGGGCAACGAGAGCACGTGCCGGTCCTCCACGTACAGCGAGGGATGCCAGCGGCTGGAGGGGATGCCTCCCGGGGCCGAGTGGTCGGAGGCCACCAGCAAACCACCATCCAGTTTCGAGGTAAGCCGCGCGAACGAGTGGTAGTCCTGACCCAGCTGACCTAAGGGCTGCCAGTAGAGAGTGACGGCCAGCGACTCCCCCTGAGGCGGGAGATTGCGCTCCACATCGTATCCCAACAGCACCGCTCGTCCCTCGAACACCACCTGCATGGGGTGAGCCGTCTCCAGCACCGACCCCGGGGGCGATACCCGCCGGAAGACCAAGGTGCTGGGCTCCAGATAGAGAACCTTGGCCCCGAGAAACACCACCGACAGCCCGAGCGCGGCTGCCGGCAGCCACCGAGAATCGGTTTCCATCGGCACCTTGACGGGCAGGCCCCGACGGGGGCTCACCAGGGTCAGGCTGAACCAGGTGAGCGCCACCCCGAAAAGGCTGAGCAGCCAAGCGCGGCGCTGCCAGGTGGTCCCGGCGTAGCGCAACTCCACCTCGGCGCGGTCCGAGGAGAGGAGATCCACCTGAGCCAGCCCCGTCCCCGGGTCCATCCCCAGAGGCATCGGCGCCCCATTCACTGTCGCCTCCCAGCCGGGGAAGTACGCCAGAGGGAGACCAAACGGTCCGGGTCGCGGTGCCTGCACTAGGAATCGGGCATGGTGAGTGTCAATCTCGGAGGCTATGATACCCTCGGCGGTGCCGGGCAGTTCCGGCGGCCGCCCCTCGATCCCGATGCCCGCCGGGAGGTACTCCCCGGCGCCGGTGGTGCCTAGGACCCCGGGGGCCAACTCGAACTCCCGAACGTCCTCGGCTCGCGCCCCCGACCAGTCAATGAAGGGCTTGCGGGGGAAGAGGTACGGTCCGGCACCCAATACGATCACCAGCAAAGACAGACCCAGCCAGGCGCTACGGCGCCGGTCCTCACCCCAGACCTCCACTCCCGCTCCCACCAGTACGGCCAGGGGCAGGGCCGCCAAGCCCAGCAGGCTCCCGGTATCCACGACGTAGCCCGGCAGCCACTCCCAGATCGGGACCGACAGCGGCAGCATCATCGCCCCATAGCCGAGCAGGGCCGCCCACATGAACCAGACGTGCCCACCGCCGCGCCGACCCCGGCCCAAGAGCCCCAGAGAGGGCACTGCCAGGAGCACCAGATGCCCCCCCAGGCTCATGGGGAAATGGGGGTTAGCGGCTCGGAAGTCCAGGAGTTGCGGGAAGGCGAGGAGGTCACTCAGGCCGAGGAAGTGCCGCCCCCCTTCGGCGAGGTCCTTCGAGAGTCTCCACATCTGAACGTAGTCGCGCTCACCCCACGCCGGCAACCAGAAGAATGCGGACAACGAGCCGGCGCAGGCGAGAGCGGCAACCATCAGCACCGTGGGCCTGACCCGGCCGGCCCGAAGCAGCGCCCAACCGGCGTAGGCGGCAAGCAGGGGCGCCGAGAGCATGGTGCCGGCGCTATCCGTTAGTATGAGGAGCGCCACTGCCGCCGTCATCAGCGCGAAGTCCCGCCGTCGCCCGCGAGCGACCAGACGGGAGATGCCGAGAAGGCAGTAGGGGAGGATCGCCGCCGCCATCACTCGTGGGTAGTCGCCCTGGATGTAGAGCTCGAACAGGCGGTAGGGCGGCAAGGCATAGGCAGCACCAGCAATCATGGCCGCCGGACGGGAAAGGAACTCCCGCGCGAACCGGTACACCCCCAGACTGCCCGCCACCATGGCCAGCGCTACCGCCGCCTTGAGGGCGTCCTGCATCTCCAAACCGAGCAGAGACAGGCTACCGATGAGGTAACGCGGCAGAGGGGCAACGTAGTTGAAAATGGGGTAACCCAGGCCGCCGGCGAAATGGGGGGCCAGACGAGGGTACAAAACTCCATCGCGCCAGGAGACCGCCAATTCCAGGGCCCGGAACAGGTACAGGGCCCCATCGGAGGTGTT
>JBBQIE010000539.1:0-2646 GCA_038324625.1 Anaerolineae bacterium
CGGACCTCCCCTCTCCCACCGCAGTGGGAGAGGGGACGGGGGTGAGGGCCTCCCACACCCCACCATACTTTCAGGAGACACAAGCATGAAGAAGATCGGGTTCGTCGACTACTCCATAGACGAGTGGCACGCCAACAACTACCCCCGCTGGATCCGCGAGTCCTCGCTGGCAGGCCAGTTCGAGATCGCCCTGGCCTGGGAGAAACTCACTCTGCCCGACAGGCGCTCGCTGTCCGAGTGGTGCCGGGACTTCCAGGTGGGGGTGGCCTCCAGCCTGGAGCAACTGATCGAGGAAGTGGACGCCATCGTCGTGCTCGCCCCCAGCAACCCGGAGATGCACGAGGAATTGGCCGACTTGCCCCTCCGGTCCGGCAAGCCGGTGTACGTGGACAAGACCTTCGCCCCCACCTTCGCCGCCGCCAAGCGCATGTTCGACAAGGCCGAGGAGCACGGCACTCCCTTGTGGTCGGCTTCCGCCCTCCGCTTCCCCCTGGCCCTGGAGACGGCCGTGCGGGAGAAGCTGGCCGGCCAACCGGTCCACTTCGTCAGCACCACGGGCGGCGGGCGTAGCTACGACGAGTACGCCGTACACCAGTTCGAGACGATGGTCATGGCTCTGGGCACCGGCGCCACCCGAGTGAAGCAGGTGGGCAACGACCAGGCCAAGGTCACCGTGGTGGACTACCCGGACGGTCGGCGCGGCTGCATCACCCAGAGCACCCCCTTTCCCTTCCAATTCGCCGCCAACTACGGCGACAACCAGGCCGTGGTCATCAACGACATGGGCGACTTCTTCCCTCGCCTGATCGAATCTATGTTGCGCTTCTTCAACGGCGCCCCCTCCGAGGTACCCAAGGAGCAGACCCTGGAGATCATCGCCCTGGTAGAGGCGGGCGTCGCCGCCCTCGACCAGCCGGACCAGTGGGTCGCCGTGCCTAGGTAGGCGGAGCCCTCACTCAAGCCACTTGGCTCGCCAAGTGGCTGAACCCCTCTCCCATCGCGATGGGAGAGGGGAGGTCTGGCTCCCCCTTCCTTCGCAGGGAAGGGGGTTGGGGGGTTAGGTTGATTCCGGCTCCCCCTTCCCGATACGGGAAGGGGGAATAGCCAGTCTACTGCCTGCCGCTGGGGGGTTAGGTTGCCCACACCCACCAAGGAGGTACCATGCCCATACCCGATCCGTCCGGCCGAGCCGCCACCACCGCTATCTCCCTGGACGTCTACGAGCAGCACGACGTCATGACTCCCATGCGGGATGGGGTCAACCTGGCCTGCGACATCTACCAGCCGGCCCACAACAGCAATCCCCTCCCCGGCCCCTATCCGGTCATCCTCGAGCGCACCCCCTACGACAAGATCGGGGCCGTGGATCGGGCCCGCTACTTCGCCCGCCACGGCTACGTCTTCGTGGCCCAGGATGTCCGGGGCCGCTACCAGTCCGAGGGGGAATGGTACGCCTTCGCTCACGAGGCCCCGGACGGCTACGATACCGTGGAGTGGATCGCCGGGCAGCCCTGGTGCGATGGCCAGGTGGGCACCATGGGGGCCTCCTACTGCGCCAGCGACCAGAGCGCCCTGGCCACCCTGAACCCGCCCCACCTGGCGGCCATGGTGCCCCGAGTGGGGGCCCACAACTATCACCATGCCTCCATGCGCCAGAACGGGGCCCTGGAGTTGCGCTTCCTAATATACCCCCTGCGCATGGCCATGACCGCCAAGGAGGCTCAGAAGGACGCCAAGATCAAGGCTGCCGCCCAAGAAGCCTGGACCCAGGCCGACCTCTGGCTGAAGCGGCTCCCCTTGGCTCCCGGGGTCAGCCCCCTGCGGGCCTTGCCCAGCTACGAGCGGTGGGCCTTGGATATCCTCACTCACGGGGACTACGACGACTACTGGCGCCAACGGGGCTACGCCATCTCCCACTACTACGACGAGCACGCCGATGTGCCCACCTACTACATGGGCGGCTGGTACGACAGCTACGCCCGCAGTACCTGCGAGAACTTCGTGGAATTGGGACGCCGGAAGCGGTCCCTCCACAAGCTCATCATGGGCCCCTGGACCCACGGGGGAGACACCGTCACCTTCGCCGGGGACGTGGACTTCGGGCCCCAGTCCAAGCTCAACGACCTGAATGGCTTCCACGTCCGCTGGTTCGATCACACCCTGAAGGGGGAGGCCAACGGCATCGCCGAGGAGCCGCCGGTCATCATCTTCGTCATGGGCGGCGGCAGCGGGCGCCAGGACGTCAACGGACGCCTTCAGCACGGCGGCTACTGGCGCTTCGAGAAACAATGGCCCCTGGCTAGAGCCAAGAACACCGCCTACTACCTACACGGGGACGGCAGCCTCGGCCCCTCCACTCCGCCGGCCTCCGAGCCCAGCCGCTACACCTTCGACCCGGACAATCCCGTCCCCACCATCGGGGGCTGCATCTCCGCCGGGGACCCCTTCCTCCTGCCGGGGGGCTACGATCAGCGGGGCGATCCTCGTTTCATGGGGACAGAGGGCACCTTGCCCCTCAACTCCCGCCCCGACGTGCTCACCTTCCAGACCGAGCCCCTGACCGAGGACCTGGAGGTCACCGGGCCCATCGAGGTGACCCTCTACGCCTCCTCCTCGGCCCTGGATACCGACTTCACCGCCAAGCTC
>JBBQIE010000540.1:0-2641 GCA_038324625.1 Anaerolineae bacterium
CTCATGATGTCACCAATAGGCAGCAGTGCTAAGAAGATAGCCGGACCGAGCCAGGCCGTCAAGGACGATCTCGGAGTGGGAGGCGGTTGGGTGGGGGGTTGACAGAGGCAGGTTCAGTCGGGATACTGCCCATTACCAGTGCGGGTTTCGATTCTAGTGTTACGGAGAGGTCTGAATGGTAACCATCGGTAGATCGGTACGGCGAATGAGCTTGGTGTTGCTGCTTTTATGGTTGACGGCCTGTACTTCGTTGCCGATCGCCACTCAGACGCCGGGGACCGAGCAGGAGCCCACCACCGTGCCGATGGCCCCCGAGGACCCCTTGGCCGGTACGGAATGGACCCTGGTGTCCTTGGGCGCCCCCGGCGCCGAGACCCCGGTAGTCTTGGGCTCGGAGGTTACCCTCCAGTTCGATGCTCAGGGCCACGCTGGCGGCTCTGCGGGATGCAACTCCTATGGCGGCAGCTACCAGGTTCAGGACGGGATGCTCTCCTTCGGCGAGGTCGTGAGCACGATGATGGCCTGCGCCGAAGAGGGGATAATGCAGCAGGAACAGCAGTACCTCTCGGCCCTGGGAACCACGGGCGAGTACGAGATCGTCGCCGACCAGCTAGTGATCAGCTACAACGACGGCCAAGAGGCTCTCACTTTCACCATGGGCTTGCCCGCCCCCACGGAGACGCCGACCACGGCCGCCGGCACTCCGGTGGCGGAGAACCCGTTGGCCGGGACGGAATGGGCGCTGGTGTCCTTCGGCGCTTCGGGAACGGAAACTTCCCTCGTCGCCGGGTCGGAAATCACTCTCAGTTTCGACGCTCAAGGCCGCGCCGGCGGATCCGCCAGCTGCAATTCCTACGGCAGCGACTACGAGGTCCAGGACGGAAGCCTCTCCTTCGGTCCGGCAGCAAGCACGAAGATGGCCTGCGCCGGCGAGGGGATAATGCAGCAGGAACAGCAGTACCTGGCCGCCCTGGAGGCCGCCGGTGAGTACGAGCTCACAGCTGATCGCCTAGTGATCACCTATGGTGATGATCAGGAGACTCTGACCTTCGCTAAGGGCTTGCCCATGCCGACAGGGACGCCGACCGCGTCGGCTACTGCCGTGTCCTCAGAGCCGCCGACGGCTACGGCCGTTGTCGCTACCGACTCCCCGGTGGAGCCGCAACCGGCCTATCTCGACAACCGATCCACCCCGGAGAACCTGATGCAGTCCCTGGTCAATGCCATCAACCGCAAGGAGTACCTGCGCGCCTATTCCTACTGGCGCGACCCCGCGGCCTTCCTGGGCACCTTCGAGGACTTCGAGGCCGGCTACGCCGACACCGCATCGGTCGAGCTTGCCACCGGAGAGGTCACCGCCGACGCCGGCGCCGGTCAATGGTACTATTCCATCCCGGTGGTGCTGACCGCCCAAATGACCGACGGCACCATCCAGGTATACTCCGGCTGCTATGACCTGCACCTGAGCAACCCGGCCATCCAGGCCACCCCACCCTTCGTCCCCTTGGGGATCCGGTCGGCCGTGGTCGAGCCGGTAGCGGCCGATGCCGACCCCACCGAGTTCCTGGCGCGGGCTTGTCGGGCCAAATAGGCCGAGCGGAAGGCACTTCGGCATTCGCATTCACCTGAGCAAAGGAGAGGACCATGGCCGGTCGGTTTCTGGAGATCTACACCAACTGCTACGGCGAGTTCGGCCTGGACGCGGCCATCGCCCATGCCCCCACCATTGGGGTGACCCATCTGGAGGTGGCCCTCAAGCCCCACGGTGGTCACCTGGTAGTGCCCGAGGAGGTGATCCTCACCGACCGCAGCTCTCGCGATCAGGTGCAGCGGGCCCAGAGCGCCCTGGAGCGGGCGGGCCTCGTGGCCAGCACCGGCAACGGCAGCGCCGACGTCAAGACCGCCGAGGGCCGGGAGGCGATGAAGCGACGGCTGGACATCGCCGCCGATCTGGGGGCCCGTTGGTTCACCGGCAGCACCGGGCAGGCCGACAACAAGCGCGACCTCTACGAGGGCACCCTGGAGATCGCCGACTACGCCCAGAGCAAGGGCATCGTCGTTTGCCTGGAGACTCACCCGCCCCTGATCACCAACGCCGACGAGGCCTTGGCCACCCTGAAAGACCTGAAGCACGATAACATCCGGGTCAACTGGGACACCGGGAACATCTACTACTACAACGAGGGCCTGGACGGGGACGAGCAACTCAAGAAGATCGCCCCCTATGTCGGGCACGTACACTTCAAGGATAGCCGCAAGGGCTTCAAGGAGTGGTACTTCCCGGCTCTGGGCGACGGCATCCTGGATCTGAAGCTGTCCATGAAGATCCTGGCCGACGCCGGGTTCGAGGGGCCCTACAGCATCGAGATCGAGGGAATCGCCGGGGAAGAGAAGCTCACCCTGGAGCAGCGGCAGGAGAACCTCCGCCGCTCGGTGGAGCATCTCCGAAGCCTGGGGCTTCAGGACCGGGACTGACGGCAGCGGGGCCGCCGAGCCGTCTATCCCTGTCCCCCCCCGTCCATCCAAGGGCCGCCGACTCGCACTCCGTGCGAAGGGCGGCCCTCTTGTGGTTTAATGAGACCTACAAGAATCCCCTTCCGGTCAGGAGGTCTCCCCTAGGTGCCACAGCAAGTGCTGGTCG
>JBBQIE010000541.1:0-2638 GCA_038324625.1 Anaerolineae bacterium
ACAGCGATTATCTCCCCACCATGGAGGACCTCTACAAGCAGATTGACGTGGTAGTGGAGCGGAAGCGCTACGCCCAGCAACTGAGCATGGACATCTCCGCCGCCCTGAAGGCACGCATCAAGAGCCTCCTCATTGGGGGCAAGGGGCTAATGCTCAACTGCCGGCGCTCCTATCCACCCGAGTTGCTTTTCAACAAGCCCTCGGTGCTCGAACTCAAGAACGTGGGCGACGATGCCGAGAAGGCCTTCCTCATGGCCCTCCTCCTCATCAGCCTCTACGAGTACTGCGAGACGGCGCGGGACTACGGGGGCGGCCTCCAGCACCTCACCCTCATCGAGGAGTCGCACCGGCTGCTCAAGAACATCCCCCCAGCTCTGAGCGCCGAGGGCGCCAACCCCAGGGGCAAGGCGGTGGAAATGTTCACCGACATCCTGGCCGAGATCCGCGAATACGGGGAGGGCTTCGTCATCGTGGACCAGGTGCCGGCCAAGCTCACCCCGGACGCCCTCAAGAACACCAACCTCAAGGTGCTGCACCGCATCGTGGCCGAGGACGACCGGCAATCGGTGGGCAACGCCATGAACCTAACTCCGGCCCAGAAGGACCAGGTGGTGCGCCTGCGGGTGGGGCAGGCGGTGGTACACAACGAGTACCTGGACCGACCCATGCTCCTCCAGATCTTCCCGGTCAAGGACAACCTGCGGGAGCGCTTCGACCGCGAGATCGGCCGGTCGGGACTGCGGGCCAAGATGACCGCCTTCCAGGAGGAGGTGCGGGACATCTACCGGCGCTGGCCCGGCTGTGCCGCTTGCGGTGCCCCCTGCGCCTATCTCTCCGAGGTGAACGCCCCGGCCCCGGCGGAGTATGAAGCCTTCCAGCGATTCGTCGAGGCCCTCCTGATCGGCTCACCCCCGGCAGCCCGCCGCGAGTGGGCCCGCACCGATGCCGCCCTGAACGCCGGCCTGCGCAAGCGCCTGCATGGTGCCGAGGTGGAGCCCGGGGTGCGGACCTGCGCCATCGTGCAACTGGCTCACGCGGCCCTCAACGAGCGAATGGGATACTACCGCGGCTCCCCGGGTGGGTACCGGTCCTACATCAGCCTGGAGCAGAAGCTGGTGACGGTGGCTCTAGGAATGGTCCCATCCGGCCCCCTCCTCACGGAGACTACCGAGGCGGTGCTGGCCTTCCTCGACGAGATGCGCCGTCAGGTCGCGCTGGAGCCGCACCGGTCCGAGCCCGGCTGCCGTCTCTGCCGGCGACCCTGCTGGTATGGCTTCGCCGTACAACGGGACCTCGCTGCCAAGGCCAGAGCCCTGGCCGCCCGGCTCAAGGTGGCCGCCGAGGACCCGGACTTCGTGGGGAACTTCTCCCGCCTGGTCGAGGTGGTCCAGGGCGTGGCGCAGGACGTGACGCCGTTCGCGGTGTCGCCGGTGCATCTGCATCCCTTGGCCTACTGCTACCTGGTCAACTCCGGGGCCCATAGGCCGCACATACTTCAAGGCTTCCAGAACGCCCAGCCGGCCAGTAAGGACGAGACCGGCGGCGGCTGAGGCCCGTCGTGACCCGACCGGTCATGAGGAGATTAGCACTTGGCAAGCAACAGCCCATTGGCGGACGTGACCGCCGATTCCGTCCGCGAGAGCGATCGCGACGCGGAGAGGATCGGTGACTTCGACGAGGCCCGATGTCAGGAGGCCCCGACCGAGGTGAAGGCCCAGGTGGATGAGACCCTGGTCCGGGCTTTCCCTCGCTCGTAGGCCTCCCATCAGTGGCGGCCGGCAAGACCGGCCGGGGAGGCAGAACATGGAAGAGGGCAGCGAGAGCAGCGTAGAGACAACCGTCGAGACCAGCAGCGTCAGCGAGAGCACCACCGAGGCGGCCCCAGAGACCCAGGCGGCGGTGGATTCCACCCTCGCCTGGGATGCATCCGACAGCTCTGCCGCCACCACATCGGATGCCACCGAATCAGCCGCGGACAGCGCCGAATGGAAGGACTGGCAAGGAACCCTGGAGAACGACGCCGCCGGGTGGGACACCTGGCGCTCCGGCCTGGAGATCGAGTCCGGCGAGACCAACGAGTGGAAGGCGGAGAACGCCACCACCGCTGAGGACCGCGACTATTACACGGCCCAGGCGGCCCTGGACTACTCGGAGGCGGCGGACTACCGCTCCGAGGCCGCCGAGCACCTGGAGGAGCAAGCGGACCTGAACGCCGAGGGGGATCAGATTCGCGCCGACGCCACCACCGACTTCGAGCAGTCACATGAGTTCGATGTGGCCGCCGAGCAACACACCGCCGATGCCGAGGCCTGGAGCGACATGTCCGCCACCGACGCCGACCTCAGCGACCAATGGGCAGACACCGCCGCTCAGATCAACTTCGACAGCGGCGAATAGCCGGTGTTGAGGATATCAGCGCCGCCTACCCGACCTAGAGGCCCAGCGCCGGGGAGCAGCCGCCATGCCCGGCTTTGATGACCGGCAGGATCCCTCTCGCTACCAACCGGCGGGCGCCCGCACCCAAGAAGAAGTGGGAGGAATGCTGGAGCGCGCCTTCCGGCAAGAAGGGGGGCGCCGCTCACGCGAGGAAGAGGTGCGTCGCTTCTTGGCCCTGGCCGACGAGGCCGAGGCCAGAGCC
>JBBQIE010000542.1:0-2625 GCA_038324625.1 Anaerolineae bacterium
CTTCCTTCGTAGACGCTTGATGCATAATTGTGTGAGGGGGGGCTGGAAATTGAGAAAGACGTCAAATTGCTCCATGGTTATGTCTATGGAGAGCATGGCTCTGGACATTTTCTGGGTCCCAACTGGGGGCTAACCTGCCTACAGGGCGCTCAATGGTGTCCTGGTGCCTCTCATGCGCCGTTGCCAGGGCCAGCACCATCGCTTTTTCTCTCCCTTTGGCCCCCTGAGCTAATATGCATCAAGCGTCTGCGAAGGAAGGGGGCGGGGTTAGGTTAGGTGGTCCCTACACCTTCGGCACGGCCTCCCACTTCTTGCTGGCGGCAGCCTTGGCTACCGTCTCCAGGACGGCCTGGGTGCGGGCTCCCTCGCGGAAGTTGGGCACCGGCTGCCGATCCTCGGCGATGGCGGAGAGGAACTCGAAAACGGAATGCACGAAGGTGTGCTCGTAGCCGATGATGTGGGCGGGCGGCCACCAGGCGGAGGCATACTCGAAGGCGCCCCCGGTGACGTTGATGGTGCGGAAGCCCTGGGTGTAATCGGGGTCGTCGAGGGAGAAGTACTCCAGCTCGTTCATCCGCTCTAGGTTGAAGGAAATGCTGCCCCGGCTGCCGTTGATCTCGAAGGAGTTGTAGTTCCTCCGCCCGGCGGCGAAGCGGGTGGCCTCGAAGGTGCCGATGGCCCCATTCTTGAACCGCCCCAAGGCGATGACGGCGTCGTCCACCGTGACCTCGCCCCGACCGCCGGCCCCGGCGGCACCCCAGGCGCCTCCACCGGACTCGGGAAGCGGCCGCTCCTTGATGAAGGTCTTGTCGGCGGCGGCCACCTCCTCGATGTCTCCCACCAGGAAGCGGGCCAGGTCTATGTTGTGGGCGGCGATATCGCCCAGGGCCCCGCTGCCGGACATCTCCTTGCGCAGGCGCCAGACCAGGGGGAACTCGGGGTCAATGATCCAGTCCTGCAGGTAGACCCCTCGGTAGTGGCGGATCTCCCCCAGCTTGCCCTCGGTGATGAGGCGCTTGGCCAACTGCACCGCCGGCACGTAGCGGTAGTTGAAGTTGGTCATGGCCTTGATGCCCGCCTTCTCGGCGGCCTCGGCCATCTCGATGGCCTGCTCCAGGGTGTTGCCCAGGGGCTTCTCGCAGAAGATGTTCTTGCCGGCGGCGGCAGCGGCCAGGGCGATGGGATGGTGGGTGTCGCCTGGGGAGCTGATGTCCACGATGCCGATGTCGTCGCGCTCCAGGACCGAGTGCCAGTCCGTGGCGTACTCCTTCCAGCCCAGGGTGTCGGCCGCCTCGCTGACCGCCTCCTGGTTGCGCCCGACGATGACCTCCATGATGGGCTGGAGGGGGAGCTGGAAGAAGCGCCCCACTTGCCGGTAGGCGTTGCTGTGGGTCTTGCCCATGAACTGGTAGCCGATCATGGCCACACCGATCTTGTCTGCCATTGCTTACCTCCTATATAGAGACGCTACGCGGAGTCATGCCGCGGTCTAGATCGAGATAGGATACCGGCCGCTCTTGAGGGTCTCGTCAATCATGGCCCGATAGTTGCCGGGGTCAACATAATAGGCGATGGTGTTGCTGGAGCCGAGGCAGAAGCCGCCCCCCGGCCCCACTTCGCGCAGCAGCCGGCGCACTTCCTCCCGCACCTGCTCCTCGGTCCCCCGAGAGAGAAGGTCCACCTCGACGTTGCCGATGAGGGCCAGGCGGTCGCCGTAGCGCTGCTTGACCTCGACGATGTCCATGGCCGCCGGCTCGATGGGCTGGAGGGCCTGGACCCCGCAGCCGATGAGGTCCTCCATGACCTCCCAGAGGACCCCGTCGGTGTGGTAGATGAAGGGGTGGCCCTTGCCGCGGCACAGGTCGCCGATGGCCTTCACCCAGGGGAAGAGGTGGCGGCGCAGGAAGTCGGGGGAGACCATGAGGCCGGTGCCGTAGGCGATGTCGTCGGAGTACCACATGGCCCCCACCACATCGTAGTCGGCCATGACCCGGAAGATGCCGTAGACCAGCTCGCCCAGTTGCTCCATGATGTGGGCGACGAAATCCTCCTGCTGGTACATGGCGTAGCAGAAGGGGGTGAAGCCCATCATCTGCCAGGCGGTGGTGAAGATATCGCCGAACCGGGCCACCACCCTCATGCCATCGGGCAGGTGCCGGCCCACCTCATCGAAGGGGGAGAAGTCCACCTCGCTCAGGCGGGGAACGGGGTGGGCCTCCAGGTCGGCCCAGCCGGAGATCAGGCCGCTGTCCTCCCGCCCCCAGTGGCGCTCGTAGCGGGCCGCCCCATCCTCCACGGGGACGCCGCGCCAGTACTCGAAGGAGAACCTCGGGGGCAATCCCACGTAGTCGTAGCCGGCCCGATGCCAGAACTCCACGTCGTCGGCCAGGCTCTCCACGGGCCGACCGAGGAAGTCCTCCTTGGCCTCGGCGTCCATGAGGAGCTCCGCCAGGGGTACACGGTCAGGCTCCTCCCGGTTGAGGGCCTTGAGGAGGCGGCTGAAGTCGGGGTCGGGCTTCCAGGCCATGTTCCACTTGCTCCTGATGCTGGTGAGAGCGGGGAGGCCCTCACCCCCGGCCCCTCTCCCATCGCGATGGGAGAGGGGTGTTCTCGCTCCCCCTTCCC
>JBBQIE010000543.1:0-2624 GCA_038324625.1 Anaerolineae bacterium
GGTCACGTGGAGAATGAGTGGCCCGAGTCCGCTCGCCCTGAGGACATCCGGGCCACCGAGTCGCGCATCGTGATTCTCCCCGATTACGCCGACGGCCTCGACGGGGTGGAGGCTAGCGAGCGCTGGTCCGGGGTGTTCTACTTCGACCGCGCCGGCGACTGGGAGCTGCGGCAACACCCCCGGGGCGACCGGAGCCGGCCGCGGCGGGGAGTCTTCTCCCTCTGCTCCCCCCGCCGCCCCAACCACATCGGGGTGAGCTTCCCCCGGCTCCTCCGCCGCGAGGGCAACGTCCTCCACGTTACCGGCCTCGACGCCCTGGACCGGTCCCCGGTGCTCGACATCAAGCCCTTCGTACCACCCCCTGAGGCCACCGATCGGTGACCCGCCCGCCAAGGTAGCGCTCTGTATCACTCTTCTTTGCTTTGCGCCTTGGCGTCTTTACGTGAGATCCTCTTCGCCGAGGCCGCCTGAGCAGGTTCCCGTTGGCCGGTCATCTTCCCGCCCCTCCACTGCTGCCGCTTGCCGCCCCCTGCCGCTCTGATACAATGAGTACGATTTGCGCGGGCCGGCAGGTAAGGGGCCCGACACTCGATGACGATTGCTGCTACTCCTTCCTTGGAGGTCGTTGGTGAGCGCGGTGGAGGTCATTCACGTCAAGAAGTCCTTCGGGCCGGTCCAAGCGGTGCGCGACGTCTCCTTCGAGGTCCATGCGGGCGAGATCTTCGGCCTTCTCGGGCCCAACGGGGCCGGCAAGACCACCACCATCCGCATGATGCTGAACATCTTCCGGCCCGACGCCGGCAGCATCAACATCCTGGGCGGCCCCATGAACGAGGAGAAGAAGGCCAACATCGGCTACATGCCCGAGGATCGCGGCCTCTACCGGGATCTGCCCCTGACCGAGTGCCTGGTCTACCTGGCCATGCTCAAGGGCATGTCCCGACCGGCGGCCGAGACCAGCGTCCGCTCCTACCTGGAGCGTCTGGACCTAGCGGACTCCGCCAATAAGAAGGTGAAGGAACTCAGCCGGGGCATGCAGCAGAAGGCCCAGATCATCGCTACCCTGGCTCACGACCCCCGCCTGCTGATCATGGATGAGCCTTTCGCCGGGCTGGACCCCGTCAACACCCGGCGCATGAAGGACCTCCTCCGGGAGGAGCGGGCCCAGGGCAAGGCCATCATTATGTCCACTCACCAGATGCAGCAGGTGGAGGAGATGTGCGATCGCATTCTCCTCATCAATCGGGGTGAGGGCGTGCTCTACGGCAACTTGGCCGAGATCAAGGAGCGCTACGCCGGCAACGCCGTGCGGGTGCAGGTCCGCGGGGAGATGGGCGAGCTCCCCGGAGTGACCAACGTCAGCGGGGAAGATGGCGCCTACCGCCTCGGCCTGGGTGACGGCGTCCGACCTCAGGAGATTCTCGCCGCCCTCTGCCGCCGCCCCGACTTGCAGGTGGAGAGCTTCGAGGCCGCCACCCCCTCCCTGGAAGACGTGTTCGTCAACGTGGTATCCGGTTCCGGCGGGGGGCCGTCGGACTTCACCGGCAACGGGGAGGTGGAGGCATGAGATCCCGCGAGGTCATGTTAGTCGCTCGCTCCGAGATGCGTTGGCGGGTGCGGGAGCGCAGCTTCATCCTCGCCAGCCTCTTTCTCCCCCTGGTGATCATCGCCGCCGGGGTCATTGCCGGATTCCTGGGGGCGCGAGGAGAGGAAGTCAGCAAGCCCGTGGGCTATGTTGATTCTCTATCCGTCCTTGGCGATGCTCAACCGCCGCCCGAGGACGGCTCAGTCGCGGTGATTCGCTTCGATGACCGGGAGTCGGCCATCGCCGCCGTGCGGTCCGGGGAGCTGTCCGCTGCCTTCGTGCTCTCCGAGGACTACCGCACCACGCATCAGGTGCAGGCCTACAGTGAGGGGAGCCTCCCCGGCGGAGCCGAAGACGCCTTCAACCGGTTTCTGCGCTGGAACCTAGCGCGTGGCCTACCGGAGGCGATAGCGAAGCGCGCTGCCTCGGGCTCCGACCTGATCGTCAGCAGCCTGGACCAGCGGCGCCAGTTCAGTGAAGCCAACTGGCCCAACCTAGTCATCCCGGCGGTGGCGGCCATCCTCTTCTTCTTCGTTCTCATCGGCAACTCCTCCTACGCCGTCCGCGCCGTGGTGGACGAGAAGGAGTCGCGCACCATGGAGATCCTGGTGACCTCGGCCAGCCCCGACGAGATCATGGCCGGCAAGGTCCTGGCCATCCTGGGAACCGGCGTGGCCCAGATGGCCATCTGGTTCATGGTCATAGCCGTCGGCGTTCTCATCGCCCGCACCCAGTTGGACTTCCTTCGGGGGTTCAAGATGGATTGGTCCTTCCTAATGGTGGTGGGGTTGGCCTTCATCCCCGCCTACGTGCTCATCACCAGCCTCCTGGCGGCGGTGGGGGCCATCTCCGGCGACGTGCGCGAAAGCCAGCAACTGGCGGCGATCGTCAGCCTCCCCACCTACGTACCCCTCTGGTTCCTGGTCGCCATCATCGAGCACCCCAATTCCGTCGCCCCGGTAGCGCTCACCCTATTCCCCCTGACCGCCCCGCTCACCCTGAGCTTGCGTTGGGCCTTCAGCAGCGTGCCCACCTGGCA